>NZ_JCANQV010000068.1:0-23411 GCF_059553635.1 Candidatus Streptomyces philanthi | reverse complement strand
CCGGCACGATGATGCTCCAGGCGCAGCGGCCCTCCGGCGGGGAGCCCGGCACCATGACGCTCCAGGCGCAGCCGCTCCCCCACCAGCCGCAGCCGCAGGGATCACCCGCCCAGGCACCGCACGCGCAGCCGCCCGCGCCGGTCAGCATGGCGAAGGACGCGGGCACGATGATCCTCCAGGCCCAGCCCCCCGCCCCGGTCCCGCCCCGGCGGCCGGAGCCCCCGCAGGGCCACCCGCAGCCGAACGGGCACTTCGGGCAGAACGCCGGCTATGTCTCGTCGATCCCGGTGCGCCCGACGCATCTCGGCCATGCCCTGGCCTCCGAGTGGACGAAGATCCGCTCGGTGCGTTCGACGGTGTGGACGCTGAGCGTGATGGCCCTGCTCGTCGTGGGCATCGGGGCGGCGGCCGGTGCCGCGGTCGCCGCGCACGGCTCGTCGCTGGGCGAGATGTCGCCGCTGGGCTTCGGCACCTTCGGCATGATGATGGGCCTGATCTGCCTGCTCACCCTGGGCGTGCTGGTCATCTCCTCCGAGTACGGCACGGGGCTGATCCGGACCACGCTGACCGCCTGCCCGAGCCGGCTGCGCATCCTCGGCGCCAAGGCGATCGTCCTCTTCGTACTGGCCTTCGTGGTCTGCCTGGTCACCACCGGCCTCGTCGGCATCCTGAACACCGCGATCATCGGTGATCTCGCCATGGCACCGACCGCCGGTGACTGGTTCAAGTCGACGGTGGGCGTCAGCCTGTTCTGCGCCGTGTTCGGTCTGCTCGCGCTCTCCGTCGGCGCACTGCTGCGCCACTCCGCGGGCGCCATCACCCTCATGATCGGCGTCTATCTGCTGCCGCTCGTCGTGGCCCCGTTCATGATGGCCGAGAGCCTGAAGGGCCTCCAGCAGTGGCTGCTGGAGTACGCGATCCCCAGCCAGCTCGGCGTGATGTTCAGCAGCGGCATGGCCGGCTCCTCCGGCCCGTCCGGCTGGGACCCGCTGTGGATCATGACGGGCCTCACCGCCGTGGTCTTCGCCGGCGCCTGCGTGGCGACCACCCAGCGCGACATCTGACCCGTACGCCCCTCACGACGGCCCGGGTACCGGCGACGACCGGTACCCGGGCCGTCGCGCTCGTCAGTACCGGGGGGCGTTCCGCGACCGCGTCACGCGCGCGCCGCGGCGGTCGCGCGCGGTCCAGCACGCCGAGTGCCAGTGGCGGCGGTCGTCGACGTCGCCGAGCTGCGGCCAGGTGACGACGTGCGGGACGCCGGGCGGGATCACCTGGTCGCAGCCGGGGCAGCGGTAGCGTTTGGCGGCCCCGGAGCCGCCGACGTGCCGCACCACCCAGTCCTCGCCGCGCCACTCCTCGGTGCGTTCCAGTCCGTAGCGGTCCCCGCCCGTGCGGTCGACGGGTTTCGCACCGCCGCGCTGGCGGTTTCGACGCGGAGACACAGGGCACCTCGGCAGGTTCTACGGGGTCACGGGTTGTCACCAGCGTACGCGGCCGGGCCGGGCCACGGGCCCGCCCCGAGGTTCCTGCGATCATCCGCACATTCCCCCGGACGGCCGTGCCCTTGGCACGTGTCAGACGTTATTGCCAGCGAGGGGAGGCCGCGTCGGCTGCGAGGAGGCAGAGATCGATGCGCGTTGGGGCTTTCATCCTGGCCGCTCAATTCCCGGGCCAGGGACAGGGTGAGGCACTGTACCGGGCAGTGCGGGCGGCGGAGGCCGCCGACCGCGCCGGGCTGAGCGACGTATGGCTCGCGGAACACCACTTCGTGCCGTACGGCGTCTGCCCCTCGGCGGTGACGCTGGCCGCGCTGCTCCTGGGGCGCACCCGCAGGATCGGCGTCGGGACGGCGGTGAGCGTGCTGCCGACCCAGCATCCGGTGACGCTGGGCGAGCAGGCGGCGCTGCTGCACCTGACGTCGGGCGGCCGGTTCACGCTGGGCGTCGGCCGGGGCGGTCCCTGGATCGACCTGGAGGTGTTCGGCACCGGCCTCGCCGCGTACGAGCGGGGCTTCCCGGAGTCGCTGGACCTGCTGCTGCGCTGGCTGCGCGAGCCCCGGGTGGCGGCGGACGGTCCGCGCTACGCGTTCCGCGAGGTGGCGGTGGTGCCACGGGCCGACGAGCCGCTGCCCGGGCTGGGCGAGGCGGCCGGCGGATGCTCCGGGCCCCCGGTGGTGGTGGCGTGCACGTCCCCCGCCACGGTGCGGCTGGCCGCCGAGCGCGGGCTGCCGATGCTGCTGGGGATGCACTGCGACGACGAGGCGAAGGCGGAGATGGTCGCGCTGTGGCGGCGCACCGCGCTCGCGGCCGGCCGGGACGGCGACGAGGTCGCGGCGGCCGGGCATGTCTCGGCCGGGGTGGTCCAGATCGCCGACGCCCGCCGGGACGCGGTGGAGACGCTGACGAAGGCGATGCCGGGCTGGCTGCGGGAGGGGCTGGCCGCGCATGTGACGGTCGACGGCCGCTACCGGGCGATGCGCGATCCGCTGGCGTACACGGAACTGCTGTGCGCGCTGCACCCGGTGGGGCCGCCGCGGCTGTGCGCCGACCGGCTCGCGGCGTCGGCGGAGCGCACCGGCATCCGGCGGTACGCCCTGCTCGCCGAGGGATCGGGCGATCTCGCGGCGACGGAGGAGAACATCCGGCGGCTGGGCGCCGAGGTGCTGTCGCAGTGGGGCTGACCCGCTTTTCCGCGGCACTCCCCGGTACGCGGGGACGGCGGGCACCGCGTACCGGGGAGTGCCGGGATCGCCGCCGCCGGCGCACCGGTCCCGGGCACCGCCCGGGGCTGTGGTGCCCGTGCGCCGCGACGGCGGCCCCGGTCAGCAGTCGCGGAGTTCGGGCGACTGGTTCAGCAGCTGGCCCCGTACGGAGGTGAAGCGCGCCAGGCGCTCGTCGGCCACCGGGCCCCGCGGGAACACCGCGACCCGGTGGCAGTTCTGGAAGGCGAGGCGTACGCCGAAGTGACGTTCCAGCGCCCCGCGTATGGCGTCACTCGCCAGCGCGCGCAGCAGCTGGCCGCGCGCCTGCTCGTCCGGTGGCGGCGTCCGGTTGTCGGCGAACTCACCGCCGGCGGTCTCCAGACGGTTCACCAGGGAGCTGATCATCTCCCATGCGTAGGGCAGGGAGGTCCGGACGCAGTCGACAAAGGCGGCTTCGTCGACCTCGCCTCGCTCGGCCTGTTCGAGGAGGGCCGGTGAGACGTCGAGCGACATGGGGTTCTCCTCTCGCGGCCCCGCCGGAGGGCAGGACCTCAGGGATAGGACACGGGGCATCGCGACGGAGCGTGTTCGTCTCACGACCCCCCGCGTCAACGGTATGCCGCGCAAGGGGCCCGCACCAGGAGATTGGACAGACAACCGGCCACCGCCGAACGGGTCGATCAAGGGCGAATCGCGCCGACGCCCTCCGGTCGAGTAGCGTGGCGCACCATGCGTCTCGTCATCGCCCGCTGCTCCGTGGACTACGTGGGCCGGCTCACCGCCCACCTCCCCTCCGCGCCCCGTCTCATCCTGGTGAAGGCCGACGGTTCCGTGTCCGTCCATGCGGACGACCGGGCCTACAAGCCCCTCAACTGGATGTCCCCGCCGTGCACCCTCAAGGAGGGCGACGGCAGCGTCTGGACGGTGGTGAACAAGGGCGGCGAGAAGCTCATCATCACGCTGGAGGAGATCCTCCACGACTCCTCGCACGAACTCGGCGTCGACCCGGGTCTGATCAAGGACGGGGTGGAGGCCCACCTCCAGGAACTCCTCGCGGACCGCATCGAAACCCTCGGCGAGGGGTACGCGCTGATCCGGCGTGAATACCCCACCGCCATCGGCCCGGTGGACATCCTGTGCCGGGACGCCGACGGGGGGACCGTCGCCGTGGAGATCAAGCGGCGCGGCGAGATCGACGGTGTCGAGCAGCTGACCCGCTACCTCGAACTCCTCAACCGTGACCCGCACTTGGCGCCGGTCAAGGGCATCTTCGCGGCCCAGGAGATCAAGCCGCAGGCGCGGGTGCTGGCCACCGACCGGGGCATCGGGTGCGTGGTGCTGGACTACGACGGCCTGCGCGGCATCGAGGACGACAAGCTGCGGCTGTTCTGACCGGAGCGGACCGTTTTCGGCCGGTGGCCCGAACGGTACGGCCCGGTACGTGACCGGCTCCCCTCGCGGGGGTGGCCGGAACGTACCGGGCCGTTTCGCTTTCCGCGGGACGGCGGTCAGACGACCGGGGTGCCCTCGTCGCCGGGCCCGGTGGCGCCGCCCGCGCCGGGCCCGGAGGCGGTCTGCGACGGGCTCTCCTCGCTGGGCTTGTCCGTGGGCTTCTCGGTCGTCTCCGTCGGCTCCGGGTCGGTCGGGATGCCCGGTTCCTCCGGCTCCTCCGTGTCGGTGGGCCGGCCCGGGGTACTGGGCTCCTGGGAGTGGGACGGCTCGCCGGTGGTCCCGGAGGGGCTGCCGGAGCCGGCCGGCGGGGTTCCCTCGCCGGTTCCCGGGCCGGTGGACGGGGTGCCGGTGGCGGAGCCCGTGGCGGACGGGGAAGGCTCCGCCGTCGTACCGGGCGCGGTGGGCACCGGGGCGTGGACCGGCGGGGCGGAGTCCGTGCCGGGGGCCTCGGTCTCCGGGGAGGGCGAGGTGGTGTCGTCCGGGGCGGTGGTCTGCTCCGTGGTGACCTGCTTGCCGTTCTCGTCGTCGCCTCCCGAGGCGGCGCCGAGGGTGACGACGGTGCCGAGCACGGCGGCGAGCAGGACGCCGGTGCCGATGGCGACGGCGTTGCGGCGGGTCCCGGCGAGCGCCTTGCGTCCGGCGGCGGCCCGTCCGCCCTTGGCCGGCGCCTTGACGGTGGGAATCCTGCTGGTGACGGCGGTGCTGGAGGCCCCGGCCGGGCCGGTGGCGGTGACGGCGCGGGCCGCGACGGTCTGCGCCGTCTGCTCGGTCGCGGAGAGCGGGGCCTTGACCGCGGGTGTGCCGGCGGGGACCGTCACCGTGACGTCCGGGTTGCCGGCGGGCGCCGGGGTCACGCCCCGGGAGCGGTCGGCGACCAGGGCGAGCGCCCGCCGCCCGGCGACCGCGCCGCGGCGGTCGGAGAGGACGCCGCGCAGCCCGATGGACGCCTCCAGTTCGGCACGCGCCCGGTCCACGTTGCCGGTGCACAGCGCCAGCACGCCCAACTCGTGGTGGAAGTACGCCTCCTGGGCGACCTCCCCGGAGTGCCGGGCGGCCTCCTGCCCGTGGCGCAGGACACGCTCCCAAGCACTCCAGTGCAGTCCGGCGGCGAACCCGGGGGCGGCCGTGCGGGCGAGCAGCACGGCGGCGTTGGCGTGGCCGCTCTCCCGGCTGCCGGTGAGGTGGCCGGTCGCGGCGAGCACGGCATCCGCCTCGGCACAGACCTGCCCGGGGGTGACGGAGGGGTGGCCGGCCCACCAGGTGTAGTGCTGGGCCGCGGCGTGGACGAGGGCGGTGGCGTCGTCGGCGTGTCCGGCGGCGGTGAGCCGGTCGAGGACGCCGGTGGCGAGGCGGTGGCGGTCCCCGGCCGGGGTGATCAGTCCGCGGTCGAGCAGGGCGCCGAGGACGGCCCCGGCGTCGCTGTCCTGGGTGAGGGCGGGAAGGTGCGTCTGGTCGGGGACCTCGCCGCCGAGGGCGACGGCGAGGCGCAGGGTGGCGCGGGCGGCCTCGTCGAGCCCGTCGGCGAGCAGGGGGACGATGTCGCCGGCGGACGGGAGCGGGGTGTCCGTGCCGCCGTCCGCGCGCTGCCGCAGCAGCGCGGCGGCCCGGGTGAGCGGCAGCGGCAGCCCGTCGGACGTCTGCCGCAGGTCCTGGGCCCAGGCGGTCTCGGCGTCGGTGAGCGGCCGGTCCGCGGCGCGCTCCAGCGTCCGCCGCCAGGCGTCGGCCGGGAGCCCGCCGAGCACCAGTTCCTCGACGTGGCTGTCGCGGCCGGGGACGGGGACGCCGGGGGTGGCGGAGAAGAGGAAGGCGCACTCGGGGGTGGCGTCGAGCAGTTCGTCCAGGGCCTGCTCGCCGAACTCCAGGTCGTCGAGGACGACGATGGCGCCGACGTCGGCGAGGAGCCGGAGCAGTTCGGGGCGTTCGGGCCGGTGGTGCGGCGTGTCGTGGACGGCGGCGAACAGCGCGTACAGCACGTCGGTGGGGGTGCGGCGGCGGCCGGAGAGGCGGACGACGCCGTCGGGGGCGGTGTCCGCGCAGGCGGCGGCGACGGCGTCGAGCAGCCGGGTGCGGCCGGACCCGGCGGGCCCGGTGACGCGGACGGAGCGACCGCCGCCGAGCATCCGTACCAGCCGCCGGACCTCCTCGGCGCGGTCCTCCAGGACCTCGGCGCGGACGGGGGCGCCGAGGGGGGCGGCGCGGTCGGCGGGGGTGAGCTTGGCGGGTGCCGTCGGGCGCGCTCCGGGCGGGCAGGGCTCTATCTCGCTGCCGTCGACGGGGTTGACGGTGACGAGGTAGCCGCCCGAGGTGAGGCGGACGACGCGGGCGGGCTTCCCTGGGCCGTCCGGTGCGGCGGAAGGTGCCGGTGCGGCGGCGTCCTCCCCGGCGTTCCCGTCGTACGCGTCGGCCGCCCGGTGGGTGTTCGGGTCCATGGTCAAAGCCCCCAGATGCGCTTGTTCCGCTCCGCCGCGCGTTGCCGCCCGGGTGGCGGAGGGTGTTCCGGCTGCTTTCCGGCCGTCCGTACTCCGCCGGCCGGCGGCCGGGGGTGTTCCCGCCGCCGCGCCGGCCCGGTGCCCGCCATGGCGCGGGCATACGACGGGGCATCCGAACCTTAGTCCGAGGGGAAGTACGGCCGCACCGCCGGGGCCCGGAACTGTCCGGAACGGCCCGATCGGTGCGGATGATACCGAGGGCGCGGCGGGGGCGGCCCGCGCCGGGGGCCGGGTCAGGCGCGGGGCAGGGTCTCCGCGGCGATGCCGCCCTCGATGGCGAGGATGCGGTGCAGGCGGGTGGCGACCAGCAGCCGCTGCATCTGGAGCGGCACCCCGCGCAGGACGAGCCGCCGGCCCACCCGGCCCGCGCGGCGGTGCGCCCCCATGATCACGCCGAGCCCGGTGGCGTCCCAGGAGTGCAGTCGTGTCAGGTCCAGCACGAGGTCGCCCTGGCCGCCGTCGACGGCGGCGTGCAGGGCCGTTCGGGCGTCCGCCGCGCTGCGGACGTCGAGGCGGCCCTCGACGACCAGCTCGACGTGGTCGCCCCTGATGTGCATACGCTCTCCCCGAAATGATGGGTTCTCGTGCTGAAGGTCTACAGAACTGACTGCCTCTCCTACGGCGAAGTTGCCGACTGTGAGCGAACCGATACCGAATTCGCCCGCTGGAGTGACGGCGCCGGGCGTCGCCGTCCTGACGCGCGGTCAGTGCGTGTAGAAACCCTGCCCGCTCTTGCGGCCGATGTCCCCCGCGTCCACCATCCGGCGCATGATCTCCGGCGGGGCGAACTTCTCGTCCTGGGACTCGGTGTAGATGTTGTCGGTGGCGTGCAGCAGGATGTCGACGCCGGTGAGGTCGGCGGTGGCCAGCGGGCCCATGGCGTGGCCGAAGCCCAGCTTGCAGGCGATGTCGATGTCCTCGGCGGTGGCGACGCCCGACTCGTAGAGCTTGGCCGCCTCGACGACCAGGGCGGAGATCAGCCGGGTGGTGACGAAGCCGGCGACATCGCGGTTGACGACGATGCAGGTCTTGCCGACGGACTCGGCGAACGCGCGGGCGGTGGCGAGGGTTTCGTCACTGGTCTTGTAACCGCGCACCAGCTCGCACAGCTTCATCATCGGCACCGGCGAGAAGAAGTGCGTGCCGACGACCCGCTCCGGCCGCGAGGTGGCGGCGGCGATCTTGGTGATCGGGATGGCGGAGGTGTTGGAGGCCAGGATCGCGTCGTCCTTGGCCAGCTTGTCCAGGGTCTGGAAGATCTCCCGCTTGACCTCGATCTTCTCGAAGACCGCCTCCACCACGACATCGGCGTCGGCGGCGGCGTCCAGGTCGGTCGTGGTGGTGATCCGGCCGAGCGCCTCCTCCGCGTCCCCGGCCGCCATCTTCCCCTTGGCGACGAACTTGTCGTACGAGGCGGCGATCGCGCTCCTGCCTCGGTCCAGCGCCGCGTCCGTCACATCGCGGAGAACGACGTCCCACCCCGCCTGGGCGGAGACCTGCGCGATGCCCGACCCCATGAGTCCGGCTCCGATGACGGCGAGCTTCCTTGCCACTGCTGTCCCCTTACGCCCTGTGCATTTGACGGCTCTCAAGGTGACGTTAGCGTCCGTGAGCGATCGTTTGGTAGGTAAGAGATGCGCGTCACGTCTCACATGACGGACATCACACCGACGGACCGCGGACGGTCCCGCCGCCGCGTCAGCGCGCCGCCCGTACGGCGTAGTTGAGGACCCGTCGCCCGGAAGAGGCCCGGTCCCGTCCGGACGCCCTCGCCGTGCCCCGCAGCCGCTGCCGAACCCGATGACGCAGATGACGCCGGGACCCTGGTGGCCCGACGCGCGCCCGCACGTCATGCCGATCCGCTACCTCGCCGACGCCGTACGGGCCGCCTACACCGGTGCCTACGCCTCCCCCGCCCTGCTCCGCGGCACCCTGGTGGCGCTCGCCCTCGCCGTGCTGTCCGCCACCCTGTGCGCCCGCGCCTTCCGCAGGTCGGCGGCGTAGTCTCGGCGCATGGTGAATCTGACGCGCATCTACACCCGCACCGGCGACAAGGGCACCACGGCGCTGGGCGACATGAGCCGCACCGCCAAGACCGATTCGCGCATCGCGGCCTACGCGGACGCCAACGAGGCCAACGCCGCCATCGGCGTGGCGCTGGCCCTCGGCGCGCTGCCCGAGGACGTCGAGGCGGTGCTGCTCCGCGTCCAGAACGACCTCTTCGACGTCGGCGCCGACCTGTCCACGCCGGTGGCCGAGAACCCGAAGTACCCGCCGCTGCGGGTGGAGCAGGGCTACATCGACAAGCTGGAGGCCGACTGCGACCGCTTCCTCGCCCCGCTGGAGAAGCTGCGCAGCTTCATCCTCCCCGGCGGCACCCCCGGCGCGGCCCTGCTCCACCAGGCGTGCACGGTCGTCCGCCGCGCCGAGCGCTCCACCTGGGCCGCCCTCGACGAGCACGGCGAGACGATGAACCCGCTCACCGCGACCTACCTCAACCGCCTCTCCGACCTCCTGTTCATCCTGGCGCGTACGGCGAACAAGGAGCGGGGCGACGTCCTCTGGGTCCCCGGCGGCGAACGCTGACCACCGGGCGGTCTCAGCCCGCCACGCGGTCCGCGTCCGCCGTCCGGGACTCCTCCGGGGCCTTCTTCGGCCAGACCAGATAGCTCAGCGCGATGACACCGTGGATCGCGACCGCCTTCAGGGTCAGGCCCTGCCAGTCCCGCAGCGACTCCACATGGCCGTCGCCGACGTACCACACCGCGAGTTGCAGCAGCCCCGCCGCCACCGCCGCCCCCAGCACCGTCCGCAGCCACAGCTTCCCCTCGTGCCGGGCACGGGCCATGCCGTGGCGCGGCGGCCCGGCCGGGCGCGGGGCGCCGCCGAACCGGTGGGCGGCGTGCCCGTCGAGCCAGGTGATCGTGTAGTGGCCGTAGGCGACGGTGTAGCCGAGGTAGACGGCCGCCAGACCGTGCTTCCAGTCCGCGGCCGCGCCGTTGCGCAGATCGACCGCCGTGGCGATCAGCAGCGTCAGCTCCAGCAGCGGCTCCACCAGCAGCACCGCCGCCCCGGCGCGCGGCATCCGCGCCAGGTACCGCAGCCCGAGACCGACGGCCAGCAGCACCCAGAAGCCGACCTCACAAGCGATGACCAACGCGACGACCACGGCGCCCCCCTCTCGTACCGGACCCCTCCAGCCTGCCGGTCGCGCCCGCCCCGCACCTCCTCACCGGCGACGATCCCCGACTGCGACTTTCGATGCAGCCGCCCGCCCGCGAAGGCGTCCCGGGCGCCGACGAACCCGCCCGGCGCGCCGTGTTGGATGGGCAGGGTGAACCGCCCCTCCCCCGCCACCCGCCCCCGGCCGCACCGCACCGACGTCCTCATCGCCGGCGCCGGCCTGGCGGGCGGCCTGCTGCTGTGGTTCCTGGGCCTGCGCGGCGGCCCGGGAGTGGCGGACCTGTCCGCCCGGTGGACGCTGGTGGCGCTCGCCGCGATGTCCGCGGCGGTGCTGCTGCGCCGGACGGCCCCCTTGGCCGGCCTGGCCGTCGCGGCCCCGGCACTGGTCCTGGACACCTGCGCGGGCACGTTGCTCAGCACGGTGCTGATGTTCACCGACGCGGTCTACGCGGCGGTGCTCTACGGAGGCCCCACGGCGGCCCGCCGCATCCCGCCGCTCTCCGTCCTGGTCACCGTGCTGACGTCCCTGGCGCTCGCCGCCCTGCTGCGCGACCCGGGGGCGCTACTGGTCGGCGTCCTCCTCGGGCTGCTCCTCATCGGCCCGGCCTGGACCGGTCTGATCGTCCGCGACCACCGCGACGCCGCCAAGGCCGCCCGGCTGCGCGCCGAGCAGACCGCGCTGCTCGCCGAGATGGACCGGGCGCAGGCGGTCGCGGGGGAACGGGCGCGGATGGCCCGCGAACTGCACGACGTCATCGCGGGCCATCTGTCGGCCATCGCCATCCAGACCACCGCCGCCCAGACCCTGGACGACCCGGAGGCGACCCGCCGGGCCCTGGGCGTCATCCGGGAGAACAGCGTGCGCGGACTGGCCGAGATGCGCCGCCTGGTCGGCCTGCTCCGGGACCCGGGCACCGACGGGGAACCGGCCACCGCCCCCACCCTCGACGGCCTGACCGCCCTGGTCGGCCACGCCCGCTCCCAGGGCTCCGCCAGCGGCCTGACCGTCACCCTCGACGACGGACGCGCCGTCCGCGGCACCCTGCCCGTCCCCGTCGAACTGGCCGCCTACCGCATCGTCCAGGAATCGCTGACCAACGCCCTCAAGCACGCCGCGCCCGGCGAGGTCCGCGTCCGGCTCGCCCACGCCCCCGGCGGGCCGCTCACCGTGGACGTGACCAGCCCGTACACCGACCGGTCCGACCCGCGCGCGCCGGGCTCCGGCGCCGGGCTGACCGGGATGCGGGAGCGGATCGCCCTGCTGGGCGGGGACTTCGACGCCGGTCCGCGCACCGGACCGGACGGACCACAATGGCGGGTGCGCGCCGCGCTGCCGGCCGAGGAGGAGGACACCGCACGATGACGAAGACCACCGTCCTGGTCGCCGAGGACCAGTCCGCGGTCCGCGCCGGACTCGTCCTCATCCTGGGCTCCGCCCCCGACATCGAGGTCGCCGGGGAGGCCGCGGACGGCGAGGAGGCCGTCCGGCTCGCCCGCGAGCTGCGCCCCGACCTCGTCCTCATGGACATCCGGATGCCCCGGCTCGACGGGGTTTCCGCCACCCTGCAGATCGTCGCCGAGGGCCTGGCCGATGTGCTGGTGCTGACCACCTTCGACCTGGACGCCTATGTCTTCGGCGCGCTGCGCGCGGGCGCCGCCGGCTTCCTGCTCAAGGACAGCGACGCCGCGACCCTGCTGGACGCGGTGCGCACCGTGGCGTCCGGCGAGGGCCTGATCGCGCCCGCGGTGACCCGCCGGCTGATCGCGGAGTTCGCGGGCAGCGCCCCGCCGCAGGAGGACGCGGCCGACCCGGCGACGCTGGACACCCTCACCCGGCGCGAACGGGAGGTGCTGGGATGTCTGGGCCAGGGGCTGTCGAACGCGGAACTCGCGGTGCGCCTCGGCATGGCGGAGGCCACCGCCAAGACGCATGTCAGCAGGCTGCTGGCCAAGCTCGGGCTGCGCAGCCGCGTGCAGGCGGCCGTGCTGGCGCAGCGGCTGGGGGTGCCGGCGCCGTAGGCCCGGCCCTCCGCCGTCAGGCCACGTTGACGCGCTGTCCGGGGGGCGCGGCCTCCAGCCAGGCCAGGAAGCCGGTGAGCGCGTCCTCGCTCATCGCCAGCTCCAGCCGACTGCCGCGGTGCCCGCAGGCCAGGACCACGGTGTCGGAGAGCAGCGCCAGCTCCTCCTCGCCCCGGGGGGTGCGGCGCTCCAGCACCTCGATGGCGGAGCGTTCCAGCACTCGGCGGGGCCGGGGCGCGTACGAGAAGACACGGAACCACTCGACGCGGTCACCGTTGTAGCGGGCGACGCCGTAGATCCAGCCCTTGCCGCTGGGCTCGTCGCCGCTCTCCGAGGGCTCCGGCACACCCCAGCGCAGGCTGCAGTCGAAGGTCCCGCCGGAACGCTGGATGAGCCGCCGCCGCAGCCCGAAGACGAACAGTCCCAGCAGCACCAGCAGTACGACGATGCCGCTCACGAGCAGAGCGAGGACCATCTCGACCGACCTCCTCGCCTCGGTGGGGGTGCCCCCGCGCCGCCGGGGCGCGGGGAAGGGAAACGCACCTGCATCGCCTCAGCCGCGGGCCGCTCCGGAGGGGTCCGGGCAGCCCGCGGCTGAGGATCGATCTCTTCGGTGACGGTGCTCAGTGAACGCCCGTCACCGCGCGCAGCCGGACATCGGCGCGACGCTCGGCGGCCGCGTCGGCCTCCGACTTCGCTCGCTCCAGGGCCCGCTCCGCGCGCTGGACATCGATCTCGTCCGAGAGTTCCGCGATCTCCGCGAGCAGAGACAGCTTGTTGTCGGCGAACGAGATGAAGCCGCCGTGCACCGCGGCGACGACGGTGCCGTCCCCGCTCTCGCCGGTCGTACGGATCGTCACCGGGCCCGACTGCAGCACGCCGAGCAGCGGCTGGTGTCCGGGCATGACGCCGATGTCGCCCGACGAGGTGCGCGCGACGACCAGGCTGGCCTCGCCGGACCAGACCTGCCGGTCCGCGGCGACCAACTCGACGTGCAGCTCAGCCACGATGGCTCCTCGGGTCTCCACCTGCCGGGTACGGCAGATGCTGGGTCAAATACTAGTGTGCGTGCGGGCCGGGGGCGGCCAGGGCCGCCCCCGGGACCAGGAGCACGGGGTCAGGAGACGCCGAGCTTCTTGGCGTTGGCCTTGAGGTCGTCCAGGCCACCGCACATGAAGAACGCCTGCTCCGGGAAGTGGTCGAACTCGCCGTCCGCGATCGCGTTGAACGCGGCGATCGACTCGTCCAGCGACACGTCCGAGCCGTCGACACCGGTGAACTGCTTCGCCACGTGGGTGTTCTGCGACAGGAAGCGCTCGATGCGACGGGCGCGGTAGACGGTGAGCTTGTCCTCTTCGCCCAGCTCGTCGATACCGAGGATCGCGATGATGTCCTGGAGGTCCTTGTACTTCTGCAGGATCGTCTTGACGCGCGAGGCGCAGTCGTAGTGGTCCTGCGAGATGTACCGCGGGTCCAGGATGCGGGACGTCGAGTCCAGCGGGTCCACCGCCGGGTAGATGCCCTTCTCCGAGATCGGACGTGACAGAACGGTGGTCGCGTCCAGGTGGGCGAAGGTGGTCGCCGGCGCCGGGTCGGTCAGGTCGTCCGCGGGGACGTAGATCGCCTGCATCGAGGTGATCGAGTGACCACGGGTCGAGGTGATGCGCTCCTGGAGGAGGCCCATCTCGTCCGCCAGGTTCGGCTGGTAACCCACCGCGGACGGCATACGGCCGAGCAGCGTGGAGACCTCGGAACCCGCCTGGGTGTAGCGGAAGATGTTGTCGATGAAGAAGAGGACGTCCTGCTTCTGCACATCGCGGAAGTACTCCGCCATGGTCAGACCGGCCAGGGCGACCCGCAGACGGGTGCCCGGGGGCTCGTCCATCTGGCCGAAGACCAGCGCGGTCTTGTCGATGACGCCGGAGTCCGTCATCTCCTCGATGAGGTCGTTGCCCTCACGGGTGCGCTCACCGACACCGGCGAACACCGATACACCGTCGTGGTTGTTCGCCACGCGGTAGATCATTTCCTGGATCAGAACGGTCTTGCCGACGCCCGCGCCGCCGAACAGACCGATCTTGCCGCCCTTGACGTACGGGGTCAGCAGGTCGATGACCTTGACGCCGGTCTCGAACATCTCGGTCTTCGACTCGAGCTGGTCGAAGGTCGGGGCCTTGCGGTGGATCGGCCAGCGCTCGGTGACCTCGGACTGCGCCTCGGGCTTGTTCAGGATCTCACCGAGGGTGTTGAACACCTTGCCCTTGGTGATGTCGCCGACGGGCACGGTGATACCGGCGCCGGTGTCGGTGACGGGGGCCTGGCGGACCAGGCCGTCGGTCGGCTGCATCGAGATGGCGCGGACCAGGCCCTCACCCAGGTGCTGGGCGACCTCAAGGGTCAGGGTCTTGGTCTTGCCCTGCTCGGCCGGGTCGGCGACGTCGACGTGCAGCGCGTTGTAGATGTCCGGCATCGCGTCGACGGGGAACTCCACGTCGACGACCGGGCCGATGACCCGCGCGACGCGGCCGGCGGCCACGCCCGACGCGGCGGTCGGCTCAACAGTGGTGGTCATAGTTGTCAGTCACTCCCCGCGGTCGCGTCGGCCAGTGCGCTCGCGCCACCGACGATCTCGCTGATTTCCTGGGTGATTTCGGCCTGGCGGGCCGCGTTCGCAAGCCGCGAGAGCGACTTGATGAGTTCCTCCGCGTTGTCGGTCGCCGACTTCATCGCACGGCGGGTGGCGGCGTGCTTGGAGGCCGCCGCCTGGAGCAGTGCGTTGTAGATCCGCGACTCGACGTAACGGGGCAGCAGGGCGTCGAGGACGTCCTCCGCCGACGGCTCGAAGTCGAAGAGCGGAAGGATCTCGCCCTTCGCCGCGCCCTCCTCCTCGTCCGCCGCGCCGAGGCTCAGCGGCAACAGCCGGTCGTCGAGCGCCGTCTGCGTCATCATCGACACGAACTCGGTGAAGACGATGTGGAGCTCGTCCACGCCGCCCTCGGCGGTGTCCCGCTTGACCGCCTCGATCAGCGGCGCGGCGACCGCCTTGGCGTCCGCGTACGTCGGGCTGTCGGTGAAGCCGGTCCACGACTCCGTGACCTTGCGCTCACGGAACGCGTAGTACGACACGCCCTTGCGCCCGACGATGTAGGCGTCGACCTCCTTGCCCTCGGCCTTGAGCCGCTCGGTGAGCTGCTCGGCGGCCTTGATGACGTTGGAGGAGTAACCGCCGGCCAGACCGCGGTCGCTCGTGATGAGCAGCAGCGCGGCCCGCGTCGGACGCTCCACCTCGGTCGTCAGCGGGTGCTGCGTGTTCGAGCCCGTGGCAACCGCCGTCACCGCGCGGGTCAGTTCACTCGCGTACGGCGTCGACGCCGCCACCTGGCGCTGCGCCTTGACGACGCGCGAGGCGGCGATCATCTCCATCGCCTTGGTGATCTTCTTGGTCGCGGTGACGGAGCGGATGCGACGCTTGTAGACCCGGAGCGAGGCTCCCATGGATCAGGTCCCTTCCGTCGTCACTTGGTGGTGCTGCCCGAGGCGTCCTCACCGAGCAGCTTGCCGTCCGAGGTCTCGAACTGCTGCTTGAAGCCGTCGACGGCCTCGGAGATCGCCGTGATGGTGTCGTCGGACATCTTGCCGCCCTCGACGATGCTGGTCAGCAGCTCCTTCTTCTCCCGGCGCAGGTGCTCCAGGAGCTCCCGCTCGAAGCGGCGGATGTCCTCGACCGGCACGTCGTCCATCTTGCCGTTGGTGCCGGCCCAGATGGAGACGACCTGGTCCTCGACCGGGTACGGGGCGTACTGGCCCTGCTTGAGCAGCTCGGTCATCCGGCGACCGCGCTCCAGCTGCGCCTTCGAGGCCGCGTCCAGGTCGGAACCGAAGGCGGCGAACGCCTCCAGCTCGCGGAACTGGGCGAGGTCGACACGCAGACGGCCGGAGACCTGCTTCATCGCCTTGTGCTGGGCCGAGCCACCGACACGGGAGACGGAGATACCGACGTTCAGCGCCGGGCGCTGGCCCGCGTTGAAGAGGTCCGACTCCAGGAAGCACTGGCCGTCGGTGATGGAGATGACGTTGGTCGGGATGAACGCCGACACGTCGTTCGCCTTGGTCTCGACGATCGGCAGACCCGTCATCGAACCGGCGCCCAGCTCGTCGGAGAGCTTGGCGCAGCGCTCCAGCAGCCGCGAGTGCAGGTAGAAGACGTCGCCCGGGTACGCCTCACGGCCCGGCGGGCGGCGCAGCAGCAGGGACACGGCGCGGTAGGCGTCGGCCTGCTTCGAGAGGTCGTCGAAGACGATCAGGACGTGCTTGCCCTGGTACATCCAGTGCTGGCCGATGGCCGAGCCGGTGTAGGGCGCCAGGTACTTGAAGCCCGCCGGGTCGGACGCCGGGGCGGCGACGATGGTGGTGTACTCCAGGGCACCGGCCTCCTCCAGCGCGCCGCGCACGGACGCGATGGTGGAGCCCTTCTGGCCGATGGCGACGTAGATGCAGCGGACCTGCTTCTTCGGGTCGCCCGAGCGCCAGTTGTCGCGCTGGTTGATGATCGTGTCGACGGCCAGGGCGGTCTTGCCGGTCTGGCGGTCACCGATGATCAGCTGACGCTGGCCGCGGCCGATCGGCACCATCGAGTCGACGGCCTTGTAGCCGGTCTGCATCGGCTCGTGGACGGACTTACGGACCATGACGCCGGGAGCCTGAAGCTCCAGGGCGCGCCGGCCCTCGGACTCGATCTCGCCGAGACCGTCGATCGGGTTGCCCAGCGGGTCGACCACGCGGCCGAGGTAGCCCTCGCCCACGGCCACCGAGAGCACCTCGCCGGTGCGCTGCACCGACTGGCCCTCCTCGATGCCGCTGAACTCACCGAGGACGACCGCACCGATCTCGCGCTCCTCCAGGTTCAGCGCGAGACCGAGGGTTCCGTCCTCGAACTTCAGCAGTTCGTTCGCCATCGCCGAGGGAAGGCCCTCGACCTTCGCGATGCCGTCTCCGGCCTCGCTGACCGTGCCGACCTCCTCGCGCGAGGCCGCGTCCGGCTTGTACGCCTGGACGAAGTTCTCCAGCGCGTCCCGGATCTCCTCCGGCCGGATCGTGAGCTCCGCCATCTGGGTTCCCTGCTCTCCTTGTTGGGCCCGAAGTTACGTGCGGTGCCTGGGGTCGTCCCCAGGGGGTTTCCGCTTACGGCCCAACTCGGGCCGCCGTCCTGCTTGTGCTGTGTCACCGGAGACGGTCTCCGGACCGCAGCCGGACCGTGGGGTCCGGCCGGTCCGGTGCCCGGCCGCCGGGTGTGCAGCTCTTGAGTTGGTGGTGGTCAGCCGGCCATCCGCCGCGACGCCTCGTCGACGCGCTCCGCGATGGTCCCGTTGATGACCTCGTCGCCGATCCGCACCTGCACACCGCCGAGGACCTCGGGGTCCACGTCGAGGTTCAGGTGGACCTGCCGACCGTACGTCCGCGTCAGCGCGGCACCGAGACGCTCGCGCTGACGGTCGTCGAGCGGCACCGCGGAGGTGACGATCGCGACCAGCCGGCCCCGGCGCTGCGCGGCCAGCTTGCTGAGGGCGTCGATCCCTGCTTCCAGGCTACGGCCCCGCGGATGTGCGACGAGCCGGACCACGAGCCGGGTGGTGACCTCGTCGGCGCGGCCGCCCAGCAGCGACCGCAGCAGCTCGGTCTTGGCCGCCACCGTCGCCTCGCGGTCGCTCAGCGCGCGGCGCAGCTCGCCGTTCGAGGCGATGATCCGGCCGAACCGGAACAGCTCGTCCTCGACGTCGTCGAGCCGGCCGTCCCGCTGCGCCGCGACGAGGTCGGCGCTGTAGGACAGCTCCTCCATCGCGTCCGCCAGCTCGCGCGAGCGCGACCAGCGGGAGCGGACCATACCGCGGACCAGGTCGGTGGTCGGGCCGCCGACCTTGCCGCCGAGCAGCCGGCCGGCCAGCTCGGCCCGCGCCTCGCCGGACTGCGCCGGGTCGGTGAGGACCCGACGCAGCGAGACCTCGCGGTCGAGCAGAGCGGTGACGGCAGCCAGCTCCTCGGCGAGCACCGCCGCGTCGACGGAGGTGTTGTCCGTCAGCGCGTCGAGCTGCTCGCGTGCGGAGGCGAGTGCCTCGCGGCTCGCTCCGTTCATCGGCCGGCCTCAGCCTTCGTCGTGTCCGCCGCCTTGGCCTCAAGCTCGTCGAGGAAGCGGTCGATGGTCCGGCTCTGCCGGGCGTGGTCCTCAAGGGACTCGCCGACGAGCTTGCCGGCCAGGTCGGTGGCGAGCTTGCCCACGTCCTGGCGCAGCGCCAGCGCGGCCTGCTTGCGGTCGGCCTCGATCTGGGCGTGACCGGCAGCGATGATCTCCTCACGCTGCCGCTGGCCCTCAGCGCGCATCTCGGCGATGAGGGTCGCGCCCTGCTCCTGCGCCTCCTGGCGCAGTCGCGCGGCCTCGTGGCGGGCGTCGGCGAGCTGGGCCCGGTAGTCCTCCAGGACCTGCTGGGCCTCGGCCTGGGCGGCCTCCGCCTTCTCCATGCCGCCTTCGATCTTCTCGCGGCGCTCGTCCAGAACCTTGTTGATGTTCGGGAGGAGCTTCTTGGCGAGGATGCCGAAGACGATGAAGAAGGCGATCAGGCCGATGACAAGCTCTGGGATCGGCGGGACGAGGGGGTTCTCGGGAACCTCGACCTCACTCGCCAGGCTGACCAGGGTCACGTCAATGCCTTCCGTCTAGGGTCGTCGATGGGGCTTCGGTTTACTTGAAGACGAAGCCCATGACGATGCCGATGAGGGCGAGCGCCTCGCAGAAGGCGAAACCCATGATCTGGTTGGTGCGGATCAGGCCCGCGGCCTCGGGCTGGCGGGCCAGGGCCTGGGTGCCGTTACCGAAGATGATGCCGACGCCGACGCCGGGGCCGATGGCGGCCAGGCCGTAACCGATCGCGCTGGCGCTGCCGGTGAACGCGTCTGCGGAGGCGAGGGTCTGGAGAGCGGACATGCCGGTTCTTCCTTCTCTTTCAAGTACCGGTGGGGGTTGGCCACCGGACGTCCGTGGGTTGGGGGAGGCGGGGTGCTCAGTGGTGCTCGGCGAGCGCGCCCTGCACGTAGTTGCAGGCCAGGAGGACGAAGACGTACGCCTGGACGGCCTGGATGAACAGCTCGAAGGCGGTCATCACGATGGTCATCACGAAGGAGGCGCCCGCGTAGACGAAGCCGACGCCGTTCGCCAGGTAGAAGCTGGCGATGGTGAACATCACGATGAGCATGTGACCCGCGAACATGTTCGCGAAGAGTCGCACCGCGTGGGTGAAGGGCCGGATGATCAGGTTCGAGAGCAGCTCGATGACCATCAGCAGCGGGAGAACCCAGCCGAGCGACTTGTCGTAGCCGGAGAAGTTCTTGAGGGCGCCGACGAAGCCGTGCTTCTTGAAGGTCAGACCCACCCACAGGAGCCAGACCAGAAGGGCCAGACCCGCCGGGAAGGCGATGATCGACGTCACCGGGAACTGGGCGACCGGAATGATCGACCAGATGTTCATGATCCACACGAAGAAGAACAGCGCGACCATGAAGGGGACGTACTTCTCGCCCTCCTTCTTGCCGAGCGCGTCGTACACGAGCCCGCGGCGCACGAAGTCGTAGCCCGCCTCAGCGACCATCTGGAGCTTGCCCGGTACGACCTTGGCACGGCCGAAGGCGGCCCAGAAGAACCACACCACGACGACCGTGCTCAGCAGAGCCAGCAGCATCGGCTTGTTGAAATTGAAGCCGCCGATGGTGAAGAGCGGTTCAAAGACGAAGGAATGAAGGCCCGGGGCCTCGAAGCCACACCCCGGGATGAAGAGGTGGCACTCCGTGTCGAAGGCGAGCATCGTTTCAGCACTCACCGCGGGCTCCTTCAGCGTGGCGCATGGGTACGGCAACCTCGTTGTGTCGGCGCGGCGTTGAGCCACGGGGCGGCACTGGACTGGTCTTGCGGATGTGGGGGCGGCGGATCGGCGCGGGGCCGGGTCGGATCACAGGCATCGACCACGAGGGCCGCCGGTTCCGCCGCGCGGAACTCGGACGCTCAACCGCCTGGGCCAACTGTGCCGCAGTTGGCACCGGACGATAGCAGGCCCGCGCGCGGGCTTTTATTCCGGCCCTACGTGTCACGTCGGCGACCCCGCCGTCCCCGCCTGCTTCGCCTCTGCGGAGTCGGGATCCACATACAGAATCTTTGCCTTCATGTGACCGCGGGTCTGCGCCGCGATCCACACGAGGGTGGCGCCGAGCAAGGTGAAGGCGAATGCCTTGGTGTCGAAGAGCGTGGTGTCCCGGAAGACCAGCATGAAGACGGCGACGAGAAGGATCTGCACCGTGTAGAGCAGAAGGCCCATCATCTGGAACAACTGCGGGAGGTTCTTCGCGGTCTGCTGCAGGACGACGAGGCCGGCACCCATGACCAGCACCACCAGCAGGGTACCGACGACGGCGCCGACCGCTCCCATGCCCCCGGCGACCGCGGCGCCGACACCGACGGCGACAAGGCCGGCGGCGAGCGTGGGTACGAGGGCATGAAGAAGAAGTCGGGCGTCAGTCGACTGCATGGCGGCGCTCCGGCACGGGGTGGGGTGGGTGTCGTCGTGGACGAGCCTAGACCCGGTCTGGACAAGAACATGTGGCCAAAGGTCCGCCGCAGTACGGACCTCCGACTCTGTCGCCGGGTCTCGTGAACGGTATCACAAACTATTTGATGAGGTCTTTACTCGCTTGATGTGCCACCTGTCACACGTGAGCGTGAATGCGCGCGTTGGTGCACTGACGGGCAGTGTTTTGTCTGCTATAAGGCCGGACGCCCCGGTTCGTACGCGGTGCGAACCGGGGCGTCCTGACGGATCAACGGTGACTGTTCGCCTTCCGGTTGTCGGCGAAACGTGACCGGTCGCCGATCGCCGTGGCACCGCGCAGAGCCGCCGTGACGGGCTCTCGCGCCTCTGCGGCACTCCCCTGCCCCGTGCGTCCCACCGATGCCCCGTCGTCCGGCACATCGGCCTTCACACCCTCTCCCGCGGCCTGCGCGGGCACCACCCGGCGGCGGTACCGCGGCGGCACGATCCGCTGCGCCCACATCGGCGCCCGTGGCGTGAACCGCGGCAGCAGGAGCAGCACCAGACCGACCGCGCTCAGCGCGACGATGCCCAGCACGATCCACACACTCGCGTTGTTCACCGAGTACGCCACCGCGCCGAACGCGATCAACGCCGACCAGAAGTACATGATCAGGACGGCCCGGCTGTGCGAGTGGCCGATCTCCAGCAGGCGGTGATGCAGATGGCCGCGGTCGGCCGCGAACGGGGACTGCCCCTTCCAGGTGCGCCGCACGATCGCCAGGACGAGGTCGGCGACCGGCACCGCGATGACCGTCAGCGGCAGCAGCAGCGGGATGTAGACCGGCACCATCGCATGGGTCGCCTCGCGGACGCTTCCGGCCTTCTGGCCCAGCAGGTCCGGGTCGACCTGGCCGGTCACCGAGACCGCGCCGGCCGCCAGCACCAGACCGATCAGCATCGATCCCGAGTCGCCCATGAAGATCCGCGCGGGGTGCATGTTGTGCGGCAGGAAGCCCAGGCACATGCCCATCAGGACGACGGAGAACAGCGTCGCGGGCGCCGCCGCCTCGATGCCGTAGCCGTACCACATGCGGTACGCGTACATGAAGAACGCGCCGGCGGCGATGCACACCATGCCGGAGGCCAGGCCGTCGAGTCCGTCGACGAAGTTCACCGCGTTGATGGTGATCACCACCAGTGCGACGGTCAGCAGCGTGCGCGGCATCGGCGTCAGCGAGACCGTGCCGATACCCGGGATCGGGATCCACAGGATCGTCAGGCCCTGGAAGACCATCACCCCCGCGGCGATCATCTGGCCGCCGAGCTTGACCAGGGCGTCCACGCCCCACTTGTCGTCCAGTACGCCGAGGATCCAGATCAGCGCGGCGCCGGACAGCAGGGCGCGCGGCTCGTTGGTCTCGAAGACGCTCTTGACGTTGAACAGGTGCGAGGAGACCAGCAGTCCCGCGCACAGCCCGCCGAACATCGCGATGCCGCCGAGCCGCGGGGTCGGCTCGCGGTGCACGTCACGGGCGCGGATCTCCGGCACCGCACCGGCCGCGATGGCGAACTTCCGCACCGGACCGGTCAGCAGGTAGGTCACCGCGGCAGTGACGCACAGCGTCAGCAGGTATTCACGCACGGGCTGCCCCATCGGTATAGCTGGCCATCACAGCCACCCACCCTAAGCGTGTCCGCCCGCCGCCTGTGAACACCGGGGAGGACGCGCCACCCGCCGGAGTGGTTGCGGTGCTCACCCGTGATCGGGATAAGGCGGAAAACGACGGACCAATGCCGCGGTCCGTCTCCGCACGCCCGCGTCCTTCCCGCGCAGCGCCGCCCCGATCAGCTCCGCGACCTCCGCCATCTCCGCCTCCCCCATGCCCTGGGTGGTCACCGCGGCGCTGCCCAGCCGCAGGCCACTGCGGCGCGGGGCGGGCGCGTCCGGGCACGGCAGGGCGCAGGTGTCCAGCACGATCCCGGCGGCGGCGAGCCGGCCGCGCGCGGTGGCGGCGTCCAGTCCCAGGGGCGCGGTGTCCGCGGTGATCAGGTGGGTGTCGGTGCCGCCGGTGGTGATCCGCAGGCCCTGTCCGGCGAGGGCGGCGGCCAGGACCCTGGCGTTTGCCGTCACCGTGTGCGCGTACCGGGCGAAGTCCGGGCCGGACGCCTCGCGGAAGGCGACGGCCTTGGCGGCGACGGCGTTCATCTGGGCGCCGCCCTGGCTGAACGGGAACACCGCCCGGTCGATGCGCTCGGCGAGCCGCCGCCCGCACAGGATCATTCCGCCGCGCGGCCCGCGCAGCACCTTGTGGGTGGTGGCGCACACGACGTCGGCGTACGGCACGGGGCTGGGGGCCGCTCCCCCGGCGATCAGCCCCATCGGGTGCGCGACGTCGGCGATCAGGTAGGCGCCGACCTCGTCGGCGATGTCGCGGAAGGCGGCGTAGTCGAGGTGGCGGGGGTAGGAGATGGAGCCGCAGACGAGGGCACGGGGGCGGTGGGCGCGGGCCAGGGCACGCACCGCGTCGAGGTCGACGAGGCCGGTGTGCTCGTCGACGCCGTAGCCGGTGAAGTCGAACCAGCGGCCGGAGAAGTTCGCCGGGGAGCCGTGGGTGAGGTGTCCGCCGTGCGGGAGGGACATGGCCAGGACGGCGTCCCCGGGGCGCAGCAGGGCGGCGTAGGCGGCCAGCACGGCCGAGGACCCGGAGTGGGGCTGCACATTGGCGTGATCGGCACCGAAAAGGGCCGTGGCGCGTTCCTGGGCGATCCGCTCGGCGAGGTCGACGATCTCGCAGCCGCCGTGGTGCCGGGCGCCGGGGTAGCCCTCGGCGTACTTGTTGCCCAGGGGGGAGCCGAGGGCGGCGAGGACGGCGGGCGAGGCGAAGTTCTCCGCGGCGATCAGCTGGAGGCAGTCGCCCTGCCGGGCGCTCTCGCCGAGGACCACCCCGGCGATCTCCGGGTCGTGTGCGGGGAGGGCGCCGAAGTCGGGGCCGC
>NZ_JCANQV010000067.1:0-23604 GCF_059553635.1 Candidatus Streptomyces philanthi | reverse complement strand
GGACCTCCCCGGCCCCGGACAGCGCCATCGCCACCGCGCCGGCCTTGTCCTCACCGGCCGCCAGCAGCCACACCTCGCGCGCCGCGCGGATCGCGGGCAGGGTCAGCGAGACGCGGGTGGGCGGCGGCTTGGGAGCGCCCTGCACCCCCACCACCGTCCGCTCCGTCTCGCGCACCGCCGGCAGTTCCGGGAAGAGGGAGGCGACATGGGTGTCCGGGCCGACGCCCAGCAGCAGCACGTCGAACGACGGCACCGGGCCGTGGTCCTCCGGGCCGGCCGCCGCGGCCAGTTCGGCGGCGTACGCCTCGGCGGCCGCTTCGACGTCGTTCCCGTACGCGCCGCCCGCCGGGGCCATGGGGTGCACCCGGGCGGGGTCCAGGGGGACACCGTCCAGCAGCGCCGCGCGGGCCTGGGTGTGGTTGCGCTCCGGGTCGCCCTCCGGGAGGAACCGTTCGTCGCCCCACCACAGGTCCAGGCGCGACCAGTCCACCGCGTCACGGGCGGGCGCCTCGGCGAGCGCCGCCAGCAGCGCGTTGCCGTTGCGTCCGCCGGTGAGGACCACACAGGCCGAGCCGCGGGCCGTCTGGGCGTCCACGATCCTGGTGATCAGCCGGGCGGCCGCGGCCTGCGCCATCAACGCCGTGTCGCGGTGGACGACGACCTGCGGCGCGCTCACTCGGCCGCCGCCTTCCTGGCGGCCTTCTTCCCGGCCGCCTTCTTCGCCGCGGGCCGCTCACCGGCGGCGGGCTCCTGCGGGGCGCTCGCCGCGTCCGGTGCGGCGGGCCGGGGCCCCTCGGCCTCGCCCAGGCGCTCCACGCCGAACCGCAGCGTGGCCGCGTAGATGTCGTCCGGGTCGAGCCGGCGCAGCTCCTCGGCGAGGAGTTCGGCGGTGTCGCGCCGCTTGAGGGCCACCGCGCGGTCGGGCTGGCCGCGCATCGACAGCGTGGCCAGCGAGCCGTCCGGCCGGTCCAGCACGATCGGGCCGCCGCTGGTCTCCAGCCGGACCGCGGTCAGACCGGGGCCCTTCGACACGACACGCTTGACGGGGACGGACAGCCGGTCGCCGAGCCACATGCCGAGCAGTTCGCAGCTCGGGTTGAACTCCTCGCCCTCCACCTCGGCCGAGGTGACCGTGCACGGCATCTGGTCCAGTGCCGCGGCGAGCATGGAGCGCCACGGGGTCAGGCGGGTCCAGGCCAGGTCGGTGTCGCCGGGGGTGTAGGTCCCGGCGCGGGCGGACAGCTCCCGGACCGGGTGCTCGGCGGCGTACGCGTCGGTGACGCGGCGCTGGCCGAGCGCGCCCAGCGGGTCCTTCGCCGGGTCGAGCGGGCCGTTGACCGCCCACCAGACGACCACCGGGGCGTCGGGCAGCAGCAGCGGCAGCACCACGGACTGGGCGTGGTTTATCGCCTCGCCGTACAGCCGCAGGACAACCGTTTCGCCGGTGCCGGCGTCCGCCCCGACCCGCACCTCGGCGTCCAGCCGGGCCTTGGCGCGGTCGCGCGGCGACCGGCTGCCCCGCTTGATGACGACCAGGGTGCGCGAGGGGTGCTCGCGGGAGGCGTTGTTGGCCGCCTTGAGGGCGTCGTAGGCGTTCTCCTCGTCGGTGACGATGACGAGGGTGAGCACCATGCCGACGGCGGGGGTGCCGATGGCGCGACGTCCCTGGACCAGCGCCTTGTTGATCTTGCTGGCCGTGGTTTCCGTGAGATCGATCTTCATGGCCGACGCCAGCTCCGTCCGTCTCGTGCGAGCATCTCGTCCGCCTCGACGGGGCCCCAGGTGCCCGCCGGGTACTGTGCGGGCCTGCCGTGGCGGTCCCAGTACTCCTCGATCGGGTCCAGGATGCGCCAGGACTGCTCGACCTCCTCCAGCCGCGGGAAGAGGTTGGCGTCGCCCAGGAGCACATCGAGGATCAGCCGCTCGTACGCCTCGGGGCTGGACTCCGTGAAGGACTCGCCGTACGCGAAGTCCATCGAGACGTCCCGCACCTCCATGGAGGTGCCCGGCACCTTCGAGCCGAACCGCACCGTCACGCCCTCGTCCGGCTGCACCCGGATGACCAGGGCGTTCTGCCCCAGCTCCTCGGTGGCGGTGTGGTCGAAGGGGGAGTGCGGGGCCCGCTGGAAGACCAGTGCGATCTCCGTGACGCGGCGGCCCAGGCGCTTGCCGGTCCGCAGGTAGAAGGGGACGCCCGCCCAGCGGCGGTTGTCCACCTGGAGCTTGATCGCGGCA
The DNA here is from genome assembly GCF_059553635.1 of Candidatus Streptomyces philanthi. Taxonomy (NCBI): domain Bacteria; kingdom Bacillati; phylum Actinomycetota; class Actinomycetes; order Kitasatosporales; family Streptomycetaceae; genus Streptomyces; species Candidatus Streptomyces philanthi. The sequence goes on along the minus strand of NZ_JCANQV010000067.1, from coordinate 21,369 downwards.
TAGGTGTCGGTCTTCGACTGCGGGTCGATGCCCTCCTCCTGGAGGTAGCCGACCGCCTCCTCGCCGCCCTGCCAGCCGGCCGTGTACTGGCCGCGCACCGTCTCCTTGCCGAGGTCGGCCGGGAGCCTGACGGCACCCAGGACCTTGGTCTTCTCCGCGACCAGCGCGTCCGCGTCGAACGAGGAGGGCTCCTCCATCGCGGTCAGCGCGAGGAGCTGGAGCAGGTGGTTCTGGATGACGTCCCGCGCGGCGCCGATGCCGTCGTAGTAGCCGGCCCGGCCGCCGATGCCGATGTCCTCGGCCATGGTGATCTGGACGTGGTCGACGAAGCTGCGGTTCCACAGCGGCTCGAACATCGTGTTGGCGAAGCGCAGCGCCAGGATGTTCTGGACCGTCTCCTTGCCCAGGTAGTGGTCGATCCGGAAGACCTCGTGGGGCGGGAAGACGTCGTGGACGATGCGGTTGAGCTCCTGGGCGCTCTCCAGGTTGTGGCCGAACGGCTTCTCGATGACCGCGCGGCGCCAGGAGTCCGACTTCTGCTCGGCCAGCCCGTGCTTCTTGAGCTGCTGGACGACCTGGGGGAAGAACTTGGGCGGGACGGACAGGTAGAAGGCGAAGTTGCCCCCGGTGCCCTGCTCCTTGTCCAGTTCCTCGATGGTGTGCTTGAGGGTCTCGAACGCCTCGTCGTCGTCGAAGTCGCCCTGGACGAAGCGCATGCCCTGGATGAGCTGCTGCCAGACCTCCTCGCGGAAGGGCGTGCGCGCGTGCTCCTTGACGGCGTCGTGCACGACCTTGGCGAAGTCCTCGTCCGCCCATTCGCGGCGGGCGAAGCCGATGAGCGAGAAGCCCGGCGGCAGCAGACCCCGGTTGGCCAGGTCGTAGACCGCAGGCATCAGCTTTTTACGTGACAAATCGCCCGTGACGCCGAAGATGACCAGACCGGACGGCCCCGCGATACGCGGGAGCCGCCGGTCCAGTGCGTCACGCAGCGGATTGCTGCTGGTCAAAATGGGTCAGTCCTTCGCGGGAGCCAGGCGGTCGAGCTCGGCCTGGGTGGACTTGAGCAGGTCGTTCCAGGACACCTCGAACTTCTCCACGCCCTCGTCCTCCAGGAGCTGGACGACCTCGTCGTACGAGATCCCCAGCCGGGCGACGGCGTCGAGGTCGGCCCGCGCCTGCGCGTAGGTGCCGCGCACCGTGTCACCGGTGATCTGCCCGTGGTCGCCGGTCGCCTCCAGCGTCGCCTCCGGCATGGTGTTGACCGTGCCCGGGGCGACCAGCTCGTCGACGTAGAGGGTGTCCTTGTAGGCCGGGTCCTTGACACCGGTCGAGGCCCACAGCGGGCGCTGCTTGTTGGCGTGCGCCTTCTCCAGGGCGGCCCAGCGGTCGGAGGAGAAGACCTCCTCGTACGCCTCGTAGGCGAGCCGGGCGTTGGCCAGGGCGGCCTTGCCCTTGAGGGCCTTGGCCTCGTCGGTGCCCAGCTTCTCCAGGCGCTTGTCGATCTCGCTGTCCACACGGGAGACGAAGAACGACGCCACGGAGTGGATCTCCGACAGGTCCAGGCCGGCGGCCTTGGCCTTCTCCAGGCCCGCGAGGTAGGCGTCCATGACCTCGCGGTAGCGCTCCAGGGAGAAGATCAGCGTGACGTTGACGCTGATGCCCCGGCCGATGACCTCCGTGATCGCGGGCAGGCCCGCCCTGGTCGCGGGGATCTTGATCAGGGTGTTGGGGCGGTCCACCAGCCAGGCGAGCTGCTTGGCCTCGGCCACGGTCGCCGCGGTCTCGTGCGCCAGACGCGGGTCGACCTCGATGGAGACCCGGCCGTCCTGGCCCTCGGTGGCGTCGAAGACCGGCCGCAGGATGTCGGCGGCGTCCCGGACGTCCGCCGTGGTGATCATGCGGATGGCTTCCTCGACGGTCACCTTGCGTGCGGCGAGGTCGGCCAGCTGCTGCTGGTAGCCGTCGCCCGAGGAGATCGCCTTCTGGAAGATCGACGGGTTGGTGGTGACGCCGACGACGTGCTGCTGGTCGATCAGCTCGGCGAGGTTGCCGGACGTGATCCGCTTGCGGGACAGGTCGTCCAGCCAGATCGCGACGCCTTCGTCGGAGAGGCGCTTGAGTGCGTCTGTCATGGGTGTTGCATCTCCTACTGTTCGTGTGTCAGGCGTCAGCGCGCGGCGGCTTCGAGGGATTCCCGGGCGGCCGCCGCGACCGCGTCGGCGGTGAAGCCGAACTCGCGGAAGAGGACCTTGGCGTCGGCGGAGGCGCCGAAGTGCTCCAGGGAGACGATGCGGCCGGCGTCACCGACGAAGCGGTGCCAGGTCAGGCCGATGCCCGCCTCGACGGCGACCCGGGCCTTGACGGACGGCGGCAGCACGCTGTCGCGGTAGTCCTGGTCCTGCTCGTCGAACCACTCCACCGACGGCATCGACACGACACGCGTCGGGACGCCCTCGGCCTGGAGCCGCTCGCGCGCCTCGACGGCGAGCTGCACCTCGGAGCCGGTGCCGATCAGCACCACCTGCGGCTCGCCGCCCTCCGCCTCGAAGAGGACGTAGCCGCCCTTGGCCGCGTTCTCGTTCGGCGCGTACGTCGGCACGCCCTGGCGGGTCAGTGCGAGGCCGTGCGGGGCACCCACGCCGAACTCCTTGGTCCAGCGCTTGAGGATCTCGCGCCAGGCGATGGCGGTCTCGTTGGCGTCGGCCGGGCGGACGATGTTCAGGCCCGGGATGGCGCGCAGCGAGGCCAGGTGCTCGACCGGCTGGTGGGTCGGGCCGTCCTCGCCCAGGCCGATGGAGTCGTGCGTCCACACGTACGTCACCGGCAGGTGCATCAGCGCCGACAGCCGGACGGCGTTGCGCATGTAGTCGGAGAACACCAGGAAGGTGCCGCCGTAGATCCGGGTGTTGCCGTGCAGCGCGATGCCGTTCATCTCCGCGGCCATGGAGTGCTCGCGGATGCCGAAGTGGATCGTGCGGCCGTACGGGTCGGCGCCGGGCAGCGGGTTGCCCTCGGGCAGGAACGACGAGGTCTTGTCGATCGTCGTGTTGTTGGAGCCGGCCAGGTCGGCGGAGCCGCCCCACAGCTCGGGGACGACCGCGCCCAGGGCCTGGAGGACCTTGCCGGACGCGGCACGGGTGGCCACGGACTTGCCGGTCTCGAACGAGGGGAGGTGCTCCTCCCAGCCCTTCGGCAGCTCACCCGCGGCGATGCGGTCGAACTCGGCGGCGCGCTCGGGCTGGGCGGTGCGCCAGGCGGCGAAGCCCTTCTCCCACTCGGCCCGCGCCTCGCGGCCGCGGTCGAGCGCCCGGCGGGTGTGCGCCAGGACCTCGTCGGAGACCTCGAAGGTCTGCTCCGGGTCGAAGCCCAGCACGCGCTTGGTGGCGGCGACCTCCTCGTCGCCCAGCGCCGAGCCGTGCGCGGCCTCGGTGTTCTGGGCGTGCGGGGCCGGCCAGGCGATGATCGAGCGGGCCGCGATGAACGAGGGGCGCTCGGTCTCGGCCTGGGCGGCGCGCAGCGCCCGCGCCAGACCGGCCGGGTCGAGGTCGCCGTTGGGCAGCTGGTCGACGCGCTGGACGTGCCAGCCGTACGCCTCGTAGCGCTTGAGGGTGTCCTCGGAGACGGCGGTCTCGGTGTCGCCCTCGATGGAGATGTGGTTGTCGTCCCACAGCAGCACGAGGTTGCCGAGCTTCTGGTGGCCGGCGAGCGAGGACGCCTCGGCGGCGATGCCCTCCTGGAGGCAGCCGTCGCCCGCGACGACCCAGATGGTGTGGTCGAACGGCGAGGTGCCCGCGGGGGCCTCGGGGTCGAACAGGCCGCGCTCGTAGCGGGCGGCCATGGCCATGCCCACGGCGTTGGCGACACCCTGGCCCAGCGGGCCGGTGGTGGTCTCGACGCCGGTGGTGTGGCCGTACTCCGGGTGGCCCGGGGTCTTGGAGCCCCAGGTGCGGAACGCCTTGAGGTCGTCCAGCTCAAGGCCGTAGCCGGCGAGGAAGAGCTGGATGTAGAGGGTCAGGCTGGAGTGCCCGGCGGAGAGGACGAACCGGTCGCGGCCGGTCCAGTCCGCGTCCGACGGGTCGTGCCGCATGAGCTTCTGGAACAGCACATAGGCGGCCGGTGCCAGGCTCATGGCCGTACCGGGATGGCCGTTGCCGACCTTCTGCACGGAATCCATGGCCAGGACGCGGACGGTGTCGACGGCCTTCTGGTCCAGTTCGGTCCACTCGAAATCTGCGGTGGTCGGCTTGGTGCTCACCCTGAGTCAGGGCTCCTCTCCACATGTCGCATGCCGTGGACGGTATGTCCGCCGGGCGGTGTCGAGCCTACCCCCGCGCGGGTGCGCGTCCTTTCGACGCGGGACCGCGGCCGCCCTGGTGGCGGCACTCGTCGCCCTCGGCAACCACAGCGGTGTCACGCGCATTCCCCGCCCGGGGGACGGCCCCACAGGACCAGGGTGCGGGCCACCAGGGGCGTTCGCCTCCTGAACCGCGCGGTAACGGGCGGCGAAAGCCCGCCCTCCGGGCCCGCCCGGCGCCCAACACGACCCGACCCCCGGCGGAGATCGCGGTATGGCGGGCGTCTAAAGTGGCGTGGTACGCGCAAGCCGCACCGGTGCTCAAGGCCGGATCCGCTTGCTGGCCTTCTCCGCGGCACAAGCCGCCGATCGATCCCAGGGGTGTGCGTGACGGCCGTCGAATCCCGTCCTGCGGGGACGCTCTCTCAGAGCCCCGGAAGTCCGGATCCCGGCCGCCGCCCGTTCGGCGCGCGGGTCAAGGCGTTCGTGATGCTCACCAAGCCGCGCATCATCGAGCTGCTGCTGATGACCACGGTGCCGGTGATGTTCCTGGCGGCGCAGGGCGTACCCGATCTGAAGCTGGTCCTCGCGACCTGCATCGGCGGTTACCTCTCCGCCGGCGGCGCGGGCGCGTACAACATGTACATCGACCGCGACATCGACGCGATGATGGACCGCACCTCGCAGCGGCCCCTGGTGACCGGCATGGTCTCCCCGCGCGAGTGCCTGGTCTTCGCGACCGCCCTCACCGTCGTCTCGACCGTCTGGTTCTGGTACTTCGTCAACCCGCTGTCGTCGATGCTGGCGCTGGGCGCGCTGCTGTTCTACGTCGTCGGCTACACGATGATCCTCAAGCGGCGGACCGCGCAGAACATCGTCTGGGGCGGCATCGCCGGCTGCATGCCGGTGTTCATCGGCTGGTCCTCCGTGACGAACTCGGTCTCCTGGGCCGCGGTCGTCCTCTTCCTCGTCATGTTCTTCTGGACGCCGCCGCACTACTGGCCGCTGTCGATGAAGGTCAAGGACGACTACCAGCGCGCGGGCGTCCCGATGCTGCCGGTCATCGCCGGCAACAAGGCCGTGGCCCGGCAGATCGTCCTCTACAGCTGGGTGATGGTCGCCATCTCGCTGCTGCTCCAGCCGCTGGGGTACACCGGCTGGTTCTACACCGCGGTGGCCGTGGTGTGCGGTGGTCTGTGGCTCAAGGAGGCGCACGCTCTCCAGGCCCGCGCCAAGGCCGGGATCACGGGCGCCAAGCTCAAGGAGATGCGGCTGTTCCACTGGTCCATCACCTATGTGTCGCTGCTGTTCGTGGCGGTCGCGGTGGATCCCTTCCTTCGCTGATTACCGCCGGGTAGCATCTGCCGTATGGCAGACACCCAGCAGGCGGACGAGGCGACGGAGGGCGGCGCCCGCGCGGACCGGCGCACCGCCCGGCAGACGGCCCGGCTCGCCAAGGAGATCCGGGCCTTCGCGGCCACCCACGGCGGCAGTGCCGAGGGCCAGCTCGCCCACATGGGCCGCGGCCGCACCCGCATCGCCCTGGTCGGCGCCAACGGCGCCTGGGGCAACCTCGTCGCCGACTCCTTCGGCGCCGCACGCGAGGCCGCGCAGCAGGCCGGCCTCACCCTCCACGACGACTTCGACGGCGAACTGGCCGCCAAGGTCCGCACCGGCCGCTACGAGTGGTCCCGGATGGCGGGCCTCCAGATCGGCGGACCGGCCAACACCTGACACACCACCGCACGCGCCCTCCTCCCGGGCGGCCCTCCGGGGCCGGGGAGGAGGGCGCGGCCGTGTGCGCGGCGGAGGAAACGGAACGGGCCCCTCGGCCGGTGCTTGGTTTCCAGGGGTCCTCGCAACCCCCACAGATCGCGGGTGTTGCGAGGACCGTGAGAACCCAAGGTGTGACCGAGGGGCCCGCGCGGGTGCCGGGAGGAGCGGGGATCAGGACGCCGGAGCGGGCTCCAGGGCCTCGTGCTCCCCGGAGGGCACCGGCGCCGCCTCCACCAGCGGGCCGCGGTCGCGCAGCGCGAGGGCGACCCGCAGGGCCGCGATCAGCACCAGCGTCGAGCCGAGCATGTGCAGCCCGACGAGCAGCGGCGGAAGGCCCGTGAAGTACTGCGTGTACCCGAGGACGCCCTGGAGGAGGATGGCGCCGAACAGCTCCAGGAGGGCGCGGCGCGCGGCGGCCGGCGCCTTGACCGCGCGCAGCACGAACCACAGGGCGACGCTCAGGCCCACCACGACGTAGACCAGGTCCACGTGCAGCTGGGTGATCTCCTGCCAGTTCACCGGGATGCGGTGCACCTTGCGGGCGTCACCGGCGTGCGGGCCCGCGCCGGTCACGACGGTGCCGACGACGGTCAGCGCGAGGGTCGCGGCCACCAGCAGCCAGGACAGCTGGCGCACCGGGCGGGCCACCAGGTCGCGCGGCTCCTCGTCCCCCTCGCAGGCACGCCGCCAGGAGACCACCGCAACGGTGAGCAGCGCGGTGGAGATCAGGAAGTGCGCGCTGACGAGGTACGGGTTGAGGCCGGTGAGCACGGTGATGCCGCCGACGGGGGCGTTGCTCAGCGTGATCCAGAACTGCGCCCAGCCGAGCCGGGTGAGCGAACGGCGCCGCGGCCGCTGGGACCGGGCGGCGATGATGAACACCCCGATGACCGCGCACAGCACATACGTCAGCAACCGGTTGCCGAACTCGATCAGACCGTAGACGCCCATCTCGGGGGTGGGCGTCAGGCTTCCGGGGGTGCACTGCGGCCAGGTGGAGCAGCCCAGGCCCGAGCCGGTCAGCCGCACCGCGCCGCCGGTCACGACGATGACGACGGCCATCACGACGGTGGCCAGCGCGGCCCGCCGTACGAAGCGCGCGGACGGCTGCCAGCGCCGGGAGATCAGCTCAAGGGGATTCATCGTGTTCGGCACGCGTGCCATCGTAGGCCGGTGCTTGTGCGACTTTTCACGAGGGGCTCCGAAAACGCACGGTACCTCCCGTGACCTGCGGGTCACTCCCAGCGGAAGAGACGCGCCGCGGCGCCCAGGCCCAGCACCGCCCACACCGCCAGCACGCCCAGCTGCGGCCACGGGACGCCGGCGCCGTGCTGGAGGACGTCCCGCAGGCCCTCCGAGAGCGCCGTGATCGGCAGCAGTCCGAGCACCGTCTGCGCCGCCTCGGGGAACCTCGCCAGCGGGACGACGACCCCGCCGCCCACCAGGAGCAGCAGGAAGACCAGATTGGCGGCGGCCAGCGTCGCCTCGGCCTTGAGCGTGCCGGCCATCAGCAGCCCCAGCCCGGAGAACGCGGCGGTCCCCAGCGCCAGCAGCAGCACCACCGAGAACGGGTCGCCGTGCGGGGACCAGCCCAGCGCCAGCGCGACCGCCGTCAGCAGCGCGATCTGGAGCACCTCGGTGACCAGCACCGCGCAGGTCTTCGCGGTCATCAGGCCCCACCGGGGCAGCGGCGAGGCGGCCAGCCGCTTGAGGACGCCGTAACGCCGCTCGAAGCCCGTCGCGATCGCCTGCCCGGTGAAGGCCGTCGACATCACGGCCAGCGCCAGGACGCCCGGCGCGAGGAAGTCGACGGTGCGGCCCGCCCCGGTGTCGATGATGTCGACGGCGGAGAACAGCACCAGCAGCAGCGTCGGGATGACGACGGTCAGCAGCAGCTGCTCCCCGTTGCGCAGCAGCATCCGGGTCTCCAGCGCCGCCTGCGCCCGGATCATCCGGGGCAGCGGGGCCGCGCCGGGCCGGGGGGTGAACGTTCCGGTCGCGGTCATGCGCGGGTCTCCTTGCGGTGCTCGTCCCGGGGCGCGTTCCCGGACCGGCCCAGGGGGGTGCGGGCGTACGTCATGCGCGCAGCTCCTTGCCGGTCAGGTCCAGGAAGACGTCCTCCAGGGTGTGCCGCTCGACGGCTATCGCGTCGGGCAGGACGCCGTGCTGGGCGCACCAGGAGGCGACGGTGGCGAGCAGCTGGGGGTCGACGGTGCCGTCGACGCGGTACGTGCCGGGCGAGGGCTCGGCGGCGGAGCTGCCGGAGGGCAGCGCCTTGAGCAGCGAGGCGAGATCGAGTCCGGGGCGGCCGCTGAAGCGCAGGGTGTTCTCGGCACCGCCGCGGCACAGCTCCTCGGGGGTGCCGCGGGCGATGACCCGGCCGCCGTCGATGATCGCCACATCGTCGGCCAGCTGCTCGGCCTCGTCCATGAAGTGGGTGGTGAGCACCACGCCGACGCCGTCGGCGCGCAGCTCGCGCACCAGGTCCCAGGTGGCGTGGCGGGCCTGCGGGTCGAGGCCGGCGGTCGGTTCGTCGAGGAAGACCAGTTCGGGGCGGCCGACGACGGCCATGGCCAGGGCGAGCCGCTGCTGCTGGCCCCCGGAGAGCCGCCGGTAGGGCGTGCGGCCGCAGCCGCCGAGGCCGAGCCGCTCGACGAGGACGCCGACGTCGACGGGGTCGGCGTGCAGGGAGGCGGTGTGCCGGAGCATCTCCTCGGCGCGGGCGCCCGGGTAGACGCCACCCGATTGGAGCATCACCCCGATCCGGGGACGCAGCGCCGCGGAGTCGGCGACCGGGTCCAGGCCCAGGACGCGGACCGTGCCGGCGTCCGGGCGGCGGTAGCCCTCGCAGATCTCGACCGTGGTGGTCTTGCCGGCGCCGTTGGGGCCGAGGACGGCGGTGACGCCGCCGCGGGTGACGGTGAGGTCGAGACCGTCCACCGCGGTCTTCCCGCCGTAGCGCTTGACCAGGCCGACGACCTCGACGGCCGGCGTGTCGCCGGGGGATCGGGGGGCTCCCCCCGGGGAGGTGCTGGGCATGCCGGGCAGTCTACGGAGAACGCGGGGCCGCGGATTCCGCGGGGCGCCGGACTCCCCGTGCCACCGCGCCGATTAGGTAACCCTAAGTGACCGAGGACACCCGGGCGCGGTCGGGCGGAGGCTTGTCGCGACGCGCGGAATTACGCAACAATGACGTTGTGAAATACGCGAGCGAGGACCGGAAGGGGCCCGCGACCAGGACGGCCGCAGGGCGGTCCCGTGCTGTACCCGCCGCGCACTCCCCGCACGACGAGCAGCAGGGCACCCGCAACAGGGTCGCCCGCTCCATCCTCGACCACGGTCCGTCCACCGCCGCCGAGCTGGCGCTGCGGCTGGAGCTGACGCAGGCGGCCGTCCGCCGGCATCTGGACGCGCTGGTCGCGGACGGTGTCGTCGAGCCCCGCGAGAAGCGGGTCTACGGCACCCGCGGCCGGGGCCGTCCCGCCAGGGCCTTCGCCCTCACGGACTGCGGCCGGGACGCCTTCGACCAGTCCTACGACGAGCTGGCCGCCGACGCCCTGCGCTGGATCGCGCAGAGCGCGGGCGGTGGCGCGCGGGGTGAGGCGGCCGTCGCCGCCTTCGCCCGCGCGCGCCTGGCCGCACAGGCCGAGAAGTACCGCCGCAGCGTCGACTCCGCGGAGCCGGGGGCCCGCGCACGGGCCCTGGCCGAGGCATTGACCGCGGACGGGTACGCTGCTACGGCGCGCAGCGCCCCCCACGCACCCTTCGGTGAGCAGCTCTGCCAGCACCACTGCCCGGTCGCCCATGTCGCCGAGCAGTTCCCGCAGCTGTGCGAGGCGGAGACCGAGGTCTTCTCCCGGCTGCTGGGAACCCATGTGCAGCGTCTCGCGACGATCGCCCACGGTGACGGGGTGTGCACGACCTTCATCCCGAAGGCCGGCAGCGGCGCTCACCACACCACCACACAGACCACCACCGCATCAGCAAGCACGGCCGGGAGGAACCCCGCATGACGCTCCCCACGGAGACTGCTCACCCCGAGCTGGAGGGCCTGGGCAAGTACGAATACGGCTGGGCCGACTCCGACGAGGCCGGAGCCGCTGCCAAGCGCGGCCTGTCCGAGGCCGTCGTCCGCGACATCTCGGCCAAGAAGAACGAGCCGGAGTGGATGCTCAAGCTCCGCCTCAAGGGCCTGAAGCTGTTCGACAAGAAGCCCATGCCCACCTGGGGCTCGGACCTGTCGGGCATCGACTTCGACAACATCAAGTACTTCGTGCGCTCGACCGAGCAGCAGGCCGCCTCCTGGGAGGACCTGCCCGAGGACATCAAGAACACCTACGACAAGCTCGGCATCCCCGAGGCGGAGAAGCAGCGCCTGGTCGCCGGTGTCGCCGCGCAGTACGAGTCCGAGGTCGTCTACCACCAGATCCGCGAGGACCTGGAGAAGCAGGGCGTCATCTTCCTGGACACCGACACGGCGCTCAAGGAGCACCCGGAGCTGTTCCAGGAGTACTTCGGCACGGTCATCCCGGTCGGTGACAACAAGTTCGCCTCGCTGAACACCGCGGTGTGGTCCGGCGGCTCGTTCATCTACGTCCCCAAGGGCGTCCACGTGGACATCCCCCTCCAGGCGTACTTCCGCATCAACACCGAGAACATGGGCCAGTTCGAGCGGACGCTGATCATCGTCGACGAGGACGCCTACGTCCACTACGTCGAGGGCTGCACCGCGCCGATCTACAAGTCGGACTCGCTGCACTCCGCGGTCGTCGAGATCATCGTGAAGAAGGGCGGCCGCTGCCGCTACACCACGATCCAGAACTGGTCGAACAACGTCTACAACCTGGTGACCAAGCGCGCCGTCGCCTACGAGGGCGCCACCATGGAGTGGGTCGACGGCAACCTCGGCTCCAAGGTGACCATGAAGTACCCCGCGGTCTACCTCATGGGCGAGCACGCCAAGGGCGAGACCCTGTCCATCGCCTTCGCGGGCGAGGGCCAGCACCAGGACGCCGGCTCCAAGATGGTCCACATGGCGCCGAACACCTCCTCCAACATCGTCTCCAAGTCGGTGGCGCGCGGCGGCGGCCGCACCTCCTACCGCGGTCTGGTCGAGATCGGTGAGGGCGCGGCGGGCTCCAAGTCCAACGTGCTGTGCGACGCCCTGCTCGTCGACACCATCTCCCGCTCGGACACCTACCCCTACGTCGACGTCCGCGAGGACGACGTCTCCATGGGCCACGAGGCGACCGTGTCCAAGGTCAGCGAGGACCAGCTGTTCTACCTGATGGCGCGCGGCCTGTCCGAGGACGAGGCCATGGCGATGATCGTGCGCGGCTTCGTCGAGCCGATCGCCCGGGAGCTGCCGATGGAGTACGCGCTGGAGCTGAACCGGCTGATCGAGCTGCAGATGGAAGGCGCGGTCGGCTGACCCGGTCACCGTCCCGCCCCGCAGCAACCTCTTGACGCAGAAAGCGAGCACCACGACAGCCATGGCTGAGGCTCAGAACATCCCGGCGGGTTCCACGACCACCGGTTCCATCGCGGTGGCCGCGGAGTCCACCGTCGCCACCCGGATGAGCGCGCCGCCGTCCTTCGACGTGGCGGACTTCCCCGTGCCGCACGGCCGCGAGGAGGAGTGGCGCTTCACCCCCCTCGCCCGGCTGCGCGGCCTGCACGACGGCACGGCCGTCGCCGCCGGCGCCGACCTGAAGGTCGACATCACCGCGCCCGAGGGCGTCACCCACGAGCTGGTGGACCGCGGCGACGCCCGGGTGGGCCGGGCGGGCAAGCCCGTCGACCGGGTCGCCGCCCAGGCGTTCAGCTCGTTCGAGAAGGCGTCCGTCGTCACCGTCCCCAAGGACACCGTGCTCACCGAGCCGATCCGCATCACGGTGCACGGCGAGGGCGGCACGTCCTTCGGGCACCAGGTCGTCGAGCTGGGCGCGTTCGCCGAGGCCGTCGTGGTCATCGACCACACCGGTGACGCGGTGCTGGCCGCCAACGTCGACTACGTCCTCGGCGACGGCGCCAAGCTGACCGTGGTCTCCGTGCAGGACTGGGACGACACCGCGGTCCACGTCGGCCAGCACAACGCCCTGATCGGCCGCGACGCCACCTTCAAGTCCGTCGTCGTCACCTTCGGCGGCGACCTCGTCCGGCTGCACCCGCGCGTCACCTACGCGGCGCCCGGGGGCGAGGCCGAGCTGTACGGCCTGTACTTCACGGAGCGGGGCCAGCACCAGGAGCACCGCCTCTTCGTCGACCACGACGCCGCCAACTGCCGCTCGAACGTCGTCTACAAGGGCGCGCTCCAGGGCGACGACGCGCACGCCGTCTGGATCGGCGACGTCCTCATCCAGGCGTCCGCCACCGGCACGGACACCTACGAACTCAACCGCAACCTCGTCCTCACCGACGGCGCGCGGGTCGACTCGGTCCCCAACCTGGAGATCGAGACCGGTGAGATCGTCGGCGCCGGCCACGCCTCGGCGACCGGCCGCTTCGACGACGAGCAGCTGTTCTACCTGATGGCGCGCGGCATCCCCGCCGAGGAGGCCCGCCGCCTGGTCGTCCGCGGCTTCTTCGCCGAGCTGGTGCAGCAGATCGGCCTCCCGGACGTCGAGGAGCGGCTGATGAGCAAGATCGAGGCCGAGCTGGAAGCGTCCGCGGCATGACCTACGTACGTGTGGCCTCGCTGAGCGAGCTGGAGGAGGACACCCCCAAGAGGGTGGAGATCGACGGCACGCCGGTCTCCCTCGTCCGTACCGAGGGCGAGGTGTTCGCGATCAACGACATCTGCTCGCACGCGAACGTCTCCCTCTCGGAGGGCGAGGTCGAGGACTGCTCGATCGAATGCTGGCTGCACGGGTCGAGCTTCGACCTGCGCACCGGCAAGCCGTCCGGGCTCCCCGCGACGCGCCCCGTCCCCGTTTACCCCGTCAAGATCGAAGGAGACGGCCCGGATGCCTCCGTGCTCGTCTCTCTCACCCAGGAGTCCTGAGTTCCCCATGGCAACGCTTGAGATCCACGACCTGCACGTCTCCGTCGACGCCGAGAACGGCCCGCGCGAGATCCTGAAGGGCGTCGACCTGACCGTGAAGCAGGGCGAGACGCACGCCATCATGGGCCCCAACGGCTCCGGCAAGTCGACCCTCGCCTACTCCCTCGCGGGCCACCCCAAGTACACGATCACCGGCGGCACCGTCACCCTCGACGGCGAGAACGTCCTGGAGATGTCCGTCGACGAGCGCGCGCGGGCCGGCGTCTTCCTCGCCATGCAGTACCCCGTCGAGGTGCCCGGCGTCTCGGTCTCCAACTTCCTGCGGACCTCGGCGACCGCGATCCGCGGCGAGGCCCCCAAGCTGCGGCTGTGGGTCAAGGAGGTCAAGGAGGCCATGGAGCGCCTCCAGATGGACCCCGCGTTCGCCGAGCGCAACGTCAACGAGGGCTTCTCCGGCGGTGAGAAGAAGCGCCACGAGATCCTTCAGCTGGAGCTGCTCAAGCCGAAGATCGCGATCCTCGACGAGACCGACTCCGGTCTGGACGTCGACGCCCTGCGGACCGTCTCCGAGGGCGTCAACCGTGTCCGCGAGACCGGCGAGGTCGGCACCCTGCTGATCACCCACTACACGCGCATCCTGCGCTACATCAAGCCCGACCACGTGCATGTCTTCGCGGCCGGCCGCATCGCCGAGTCCGGCGGCGCCGAGCTGGCGGACAAGCTGGAGGCGGAGGGCTACGAGGCTTACACGAAGGGGGGCGCAACCGCGTGACACAGCTCCCGGGCCTCCTCGACACCGAGGCGATCCGCAAGGACTTCCCCGTCCTCGACCGCCTGGTCCACGACGGCAAGAAGATGGTCTACCTGGACAACGCGGCGACCTCGCAGAAGCCGCGCCAGGTGCTCGACGCGCTGAACGCGTACTACGAACGCCACAACGCCAATGTCCACCGCGGCGTGCATGTGCTCGCCGAGGAGGCCACGGAGCTGTACGAGGGCGCCCGCGACAAGGTCGCCGCCTTCGTCAACGCCCCGAGCCGCGACGAGGTGATCTTCACCAAGAACGCCTCCGAGTCGCTCAACCTCGTGGCCAACATGCTCGGCTGGGCCGACGAGCCCTACCGGGTGGACCGCGAGACCGAGATCGTCATCACGGAGATGGAGCACCACTCCAACATCGTCCCGTGGCAGCTGCTGTCGCAGCGCACCGGCGCGAAGCTGAAGTGGTTCGGGCTGACCGACGACGGCCGCCTCGACCTCTCCCGGGTCGACGAGGTCATCACCGACCGCACCAAGGTCGTCTCGTTCACCCTCGTCTCCAACCTCCTCGGCACGGTCAACCCCGTCGAGACGATCATCCGGCGGGCCCAGGAGGTCGGCGCCCTCGTCGTCATCGACGCCTCCCAGGCCGCCCCGCACATGGTGCTGGACGTCCAGGCGCTCCAGGCCGACTTCGTCGCCTTCACCGGCCACAAGATGTGCGGCCCGACCGGCATCGGCGTGCTGTGGGGACGCCAGGAGCTGCTGGAGGACCTCCCGCCGTTCCTCGGCGGTGGCGAGATGATCGAGACGGTGTCCATGCACTCCTCGACCTACGCGCCCGCGCCGCACAAGTTCGAGGCCGGTACGCCCCCGATCGCGCAGGCCGTCGGCCTCGGCGCGGCCGTGGACTACCTCTCCGCGATCGGCATGGACAAGATCGCCGAGCATGAGCACGTTCTCACCGAGTACGCCGTCCAGCGGCTGCTGGAGGTCCCCGACCTGCGCATCATCGGCCCGAGCACGGCCGAGGACCGCGGGGCGACGATCTCCTTCACCCTCGGCGACATCCACCCGCACGACGTGGGTCAGGTGCTGGACGAGCAGGGCATCGCCGTCCGGGTCGGCCATCACTGTGCCCGCCCGGTCTGCCTGCGGTACGGAATTCCGGCGACCACACGGGCGTCGTTCTATCTGTACTCCACCCCGGCCGAGGTCGACGCCCTGGTCGCGGGCCTGGAGCACGTCCGCAACTTCTTCGGATGAGGACGAGGACTGACTGAGCCGTGAAGCTGGATTCGATGTACCAGGACGTCATCCTGGACCACTACAAGCACCCGCACGGGCGCGGTCTGCGGGACGGCGACGCCGAAGTGCACCACGTCAACCCCACCTGCGGCGACGAGATCACGCTGCGCGTGCGGCTCGACGGCGCGACCATTGAAGACGTCTCGTACGAGGGACAGGGCTGCTCCATCAGCCAGGCCAGCGCCTCGGTGCTCAACGATCTGCTGGTCGGCAAGGAGCTCGGCGAGGCCCAGCGGATCCAGGAGACGTTTCTGGAACTGATGCAGTCCAAGGGCAGGATCGAACCGGACGACGCGATGGAGGAGGTGCTGGAGGACGCGGTGGCGTTCGCCGGCGTCTCGAAGTACCCGGCGCGTGTGAAGTGCGCCCTGCTGAGCTGGATGGCCTGGAAGGACGCCACGGCCAAGGCCCTCTCCGAGGAGGCGAAGACCGCATGACCGACACCCCTGAGAAGACCCTCACCAAGCCGGCCTCGGAGGAAGAGGTCCGCGAGGCGCTGTACGACGTCGTCGACCCCGAGCTGGGCATCGACGTCGTCAACCTGGGCCTGGTGTACGGCGTCCACGTCGACGACGCGAACATCGCCACCGTCGACATGACGCTGACCTCGGCGGCCTGCCCGCTGACCGATGTCATCGAGGACCAGGCGCGGTCCGCCACCGACGGCATCGTCAACGAGCTGCGGATCAACTGGGTCTGGATGCCCCCGTGGGGCCCGGACAAGATCACCGACGACGGCCGCGAGCAGCTGCGGGCGCTGGGGTTCAACGTCTGACCGTCCCCTCGTCACGGCCGCGTCCGCCCGCATCCGGGCGGGCGCGGCCTCGTGCGCCCCGGTGGCCGCTACCCTCGCCGCATGGCCTATCTGATGCTGGCCGGGGCGATTCTCTCCGAGATCCTCGCGACCACCGCGCTCAAGTACAGCGACGGCTTCAGCAGGCTCTGGCCCTCCACCGGGGCCATGGCCGGGTACGCCGTCGCCTTCCTGCTGCTCGCCCGGACCCTGCGCACGATGAACGTCGGTACCGCGTACGCGATCTGGTCCGGAGCCGGGACCGCCGTGGTCGCCGCCATCGGCATGCTCTTCCTCGGTGAGACGGCCGGCGCCCTCAAGATCCTCGGGGTGCTGCTGGTGATCGCCGGGGTCGTGGTGCTCCACCTGGACGCGGCGGGCTGACGCCCGTACCGGCGGCGCCGCGCACCGGGTCCCGCGGGCCTCCCGGACCGGACCGGGGGCCGCGGACCGGCACCGGTTCGCCTCGACGGGCGCCGTCCGGTTAGGTTGCGGACATGACCGATGCTGTTACCCCCGCCCCCCGCACGACCGGCGCCGTCGCCGCCGGGCTCGCCACCGTCACCCCCGACGGCACCGTGCTCGACACCTGGTTCCCCGCCCCCGCCCTCAGCGACGCGCCCGGCGAGGCCGGCACCGAGCGGCTGACCGCGGAGCAGGCCGCCGGACTGCTCGGCGCCGCCGCGCCCAAGGCCCTGGGCCCGGACCCGGTGCGGGGCGTCGAGGTCGTGGCCGTCCGTACGGTCATCGCCTCCCTCGACGACAAGCCGCTGGACGCGCACGACGCCTATCTGCGCCTCCACCTGCTCAGCCATCGCCTGGTGCGGCCGCACGGCCAGAACCTCGACGGCGTCTTCGGCCTGCTGGCCAACGTCGCCTGGACCTCGCTCGGCCCGGTGGCCGTCGACCGGCTGGAGACGGTGCGGCTCAACGCCCGCGCCGAGGGCCGCCACCTCCAGGTCACCAGCATCGACAAGTTCCCGCGGATGACGGACTACGTCGCCCCCGCCGGGGTGCGCATCGCCGACGCGGACCGGGTGCGGCTGGGCGCCCACCTCGCGGCGGGTACCACCGTCATGCACGAGGGCTTCGTCAACTTCAACGCCGGCACCCTGGGCACCTCCATGATCGAGGGCCGGATCAGCGCCGGTGTGGTCATCGGCGACGGCTCCGACATCGGCGGCGGCGCCTCCACCATGGGCACCCTCTCCGGCGGCGGCAAGCAGATCATCTCGGTCGGCGCGCGCTGCCTGCTCGGCGCCGAGTCGGGCCTGGGCATCGCGCTGGGCGACGAGTGCGTGGTCGAGGCGGGCCTCTACGTGACCGCCGGCACCCGTGTCACGCTGCCGGACGGCCAGGTCGTCAAGGCCCTGGAGCTCTCCGGCGCCGACAACATCCTCTTCCGCCGCAACTCCACCACCGGTGTCGTCGAGGCACGCCCGAACAAGGCGACCTGGGGCGGTCTGAACGAGATCCTCCACAGCCACAACTGAGCCCCCGCGCACCGGCGGCCCGGCGGACCACCCGCCGGGCCGCCGCCGTGCACCGGGGCCCGTCCCGTGCTCTAGGGTGCCCTCCATGCGTGATCTTGTGGCCGGAATACGGTACGTGGGCCGTGGGCAGCGGTGGGCCGCCGCCCACGGCCGGTGGTGGGGCTTCGGGCTGATCCCCGCCCTGATCACCCTGGTGCTGTACACCGCGGTGCTCGTCGCCCTCGCCCTGCGGGCCGGCGACCTCGCCGCCTGGGCGACGCCCTTCGCCGACGGCTGGGGCACCCCCTGGCAGGGGCTGCTGCGCGGGCTGTTCACCGCCCTGCTCGTCGCGGGCGGCCTGCTGCTGTGCGTCCTGACCTTCACCGCCGTCACCCTCCTGGTCGGCGACCCCTTCTACGAGTCGCTGTCGGAGAAGGTCGAGGAGAGCGAGGGCGGTGGCCCCTCCGGCCCGGACCTGCCGCTGTGGCGGGAGCTGTGGCACGCGGTACGGGACACCGTCCCCGTCCTGCTGCGCGCCGCCGGTCTCGGACTGCTGCTGTTCCTCCTGGGCTTCGTCCCGGTCCTCGGGCAGACCGTCGTGCCGGTGGCCGGTTTCTGTGTCTCCGGATTCTTCCTCGCCGTGGAGCTGACCGCGGCGGCGATGCAGCGCCGCGGCGTCCCGGTACGGGAGAGGCTGCGGCTGCTGCGGGGCCGCACGGGGCTCGCCGTCGGCTTCGGCACACCGCTGGTGCTGCTGTTCCTGGTCCCGTTCGCCGCGGTGGTGCTGATGCCGGGCGCGGTGGCGGGGGCGACCCTGCTGGTCCGGGACCTGATGCCGGACGGGGACGGCCGCGTACCGGACACCGCCGGTGCCGCGCCCGCGGACAGCGCTCCGGCGGCCGGCTGACCCGGCGGCGGTCCGTCCCCGCCCCGGGTCACGGACGGAACCGCAGCACCTGCGGGTCGTGGTCGCTGGCCTGGTCCGCGTACTCGGCGTTGAGGTGCACGATGTCGTAGTCGGGCCGCTTGATGTGACGGCTGGTGAGCAGGTGGTCGAGCACCTGGGAGTTGCCGTTGTAGACGTAGCTGTAGCGCTCGGCGCGCGGCAGCCCGTTCACCAGGTCCGTCAGGACGCGCCCGGAGGTCAGCTCCTTGAGGGCGGAGGAGAACGGGTAGTCGTTGAGGTCCCCGGCCACGACCACATCGGCCCGGGGGTCCTTGGCCAGCAGGTCCTTGACGAAGCGGTGCACCAGCCGGGCCTGCGCGGTGCGCTGGACCTCGGAGCTCCGCGCCGGGGGCTGGACGCGGCTGTCGAGGCCCTGGTCGCCGCCCTTGGAGTTGAAGTGGTTGGCGATCACGAAGACGCGGCTGCCGGGACGGTTCTTCAGCGAGAACTGCCCGACCAGCGGCTTGCGGCTGTCGCGCCACGCCGGGTCGGCGGGCGCGATCCGGCCGGGGGAGGCCGAGAGCGCCGCCCGGCCCCGGTCGGCCACCGCCCGCACGGCCGTGGTCGCGTCACCGCCCGGGATGTCGGTGAACGCCACCCGCTCGGGGTTGAAGAGGAAGGCGACCCGGATGTTGCCGCCGGGCTGCCCGCCGTCCTGGTCGTCGACCGGGTCGATCTGCCGCCACGCGTACGCCGGGCCCCCGGCCGCCCGCACGGCGTCGGTGAGCTTC
Source organism: Candidatus Streptomyces philanthi (assembly GCF_059553635.1). Lineage (NCBI taxonomy): Bacteria > Bacillati > Actinomycetota > Actinomycetes > Kitasatosporales > Streptomycetaceae > Streptomyces > Candidatus Streptomyces philanthi. The sequence goes on along the minus strand of NZ_JCANQV010000067.1, from coordinate 2,287 downwards.
TTGAGCGTCACCCCCGCCGACACCACCCCGTCGTCCGTGGGGCCGCTGTCGTCCTGGACCTCCTCCACGGCGACGATGTCCGGGGACGAGAGGTTCTTCACCAGGCCCTGCGCGAGCCGGTCGAACTTGGCCCGCGGGGTGGCGGGGGAGAGGTTCTCGACGTTGTAGGTGGCCACCGCCAGCTCGCCCGGCCGCTGGGCGCGGGTGGTCTCGGGCGCGGGGCCGTGGCCGGTGAGGGTGCCCAGCTCGGTGGCCTGGAGCGTGTAGCCGCCGTAGTTGTCGTAGTCCAGCGGGCCGGTGGTGGTGCCGCTCAGCTCGTCGCCGACATCGGCCACCGGGAACGGCCGCTCGGCGAACGGGATCAGCGACGCCACCTTGACGCGGGCCGGGTTGGGGTCCGCGTACGAGCCGTAGAACACGCCGCCGCGCGCGGTGCGGTGGTGGCGCGGGTCGGCGGTCACCCACAGCTCGTGGTGGGAAGTGGTCGGGCCCACCACGGGGGCGTCGGTGACGGAGACGCGCATGCCCTCCAGCGACTCGTAGAGGTCCAGCGCGCAGTCGCGGGGCCGCAGCCGCAGGGACTCGATGCCGTCGGGGCCGCTGCCGCGCGGCGCGTAGCGGTGGGGCACCGTGGACGCGTCGAGGCGGACCGGGGCGGGCAGCGGGGTGTGGTGGGCGAGAACGGTCCAGGTGGCGCGGGTCAGCTCGGTGACGGACTGGAGACCGGCGTCGCGGCCGCCCGGGTAGTACTCCTCGACCGTGCCGTCGACGGTGACCGCGTCCCCGACGGCGACGTCCGGCGTCTCCTTCCCCGTGAAGACGAACAGGGCCTCGCTGGTCGCCGGGTCGTCGTCCGGGTGCGGGTCCTGGAACCAGAAGCCGCGCGACGCGCCGAAGCCGCGGACCGCGGTGACCGTGCCCGGCACACCGGTGACCCGTTTCCCGGCGAACGGGGATATCCGGGTGTCGCCCTGGATGTCGTGGATGCGGACGCCCGCGGCGGTCGCCGGTGACGCGGTGAGCAGCCCGGCGGTGAGGACGGCGCAGGCCGCGGCGGTGACGGCGGCCGGCCGGCGGAGCGTACGACGGGATGGCATGGGTGCCTCCGAGGCGGGGGTGACAAGGGGGAAGGGAGCCGGATCGGCGATCTCTACGCGCGTCAATGTCGGGCCCGGTCAAGGGACTTGTCAAGGTCTCCCGGATGTCCGGGCGGGGGCCTCGCGGTGAACCGTCCGGGCGCCGGGTAAATCCGTCTACGCTTGGTCGTCGCACGAGCCGAGTCCCTCCGAGGAGCTGAACCCCTGATGTCCGAGCGCCCCTCCCTGCCGCCGGTGCGGCTGCACTCCGAAGCGGAGCTGGCCCGCGCAGCGCTGAGCGCCCCGCTGCTGGCCAGGGCCGCCAAGCTCGCCCGCTGGGCCGCCTGCGGCGTGCCCGTGGGCATCGGCGGCGAAATCCTCGACAAGAACCTCGCCGAGGCCACCGAACACCTCGGGCTGGCCGCCGACGAGGACGGCCCGGCCCACACCGCCGAGGCATGGCAGCTGGCCGTCGACACCGGCCTGGTCGAGATCGAGGAGAACGGCGAGGACGACGACACGCTGCCCGACGACGCCGCCGTCGGCACCGCCACCCCCGGCGACGAACTGGGCGCACTGACCTCCGGCAGCCCGCAGGACGTCCTGGACATCTGGCTCACCGGCATGGAGACCGTGCTCGCCGACGCGGCCGCCCCGGACCTCGCCGACATCGCCGACCAGCTCGCCGAGGGCGGCGAGATCGACCTCGACGCCCTCGACTGGAACCCGGAGGAGGAGGCCGAACTGCTCGACGGCATCCTCGGCAACCTCTACCTGCTCACCGCCCTCGCCGAGGACCCCGACCAGGCCGTGCCGCTGCCCGCGCTCGCCGCCTCCATGATCGTCCCGGACGACATGGACGAGCCGACCGACGAGATCCTCGAAGAGGTCTCCACCGCGATGATGCGCCTCGACGAGCAGTTCCGGGTGCTGGAGCCGATCGGCCTGGTCGCCTACAAGCCCGTCGACGAGGCGCTGATCGAGGAGCTGGACGAGGACGGCGCCACCGTCCGCGCCGCCGAACCGCTGGACGACGAGGACGTCACCCGCTACGGCATGGTCCGCCTCACCCCGCTCGGCGTCTACGCCGTCCGCGCCCGGATGCTGGACGCCGGGGTGGAGGCGCCCGCCGTCGGCGATCTCACCGGCAAGGGCGCCGACGTCCTCCTCGACGCGCTGCCCGACTACCCCGAGACGCTCGCCCGCGCCGA
>NZ_JCANQV010000066.1:0-23634 GCF_059553635.1 Candidatus Streptomyces philanthi | reverse complement strand
GTCGGCGATGTGCGGGCCCGGGAGGAGGTCGCCGCCCTGTGGGGCGTGTCCCTCCCGGAACGGCCCGGCCGCGACACCTGTGCGATCGTCGAGGCCGCGGCCCGCGGGGAGTTGGACGCCCTCCTGGTGGGCGGCGTCGACCCCGCCGACCTGCCGGACCCGGAGCGCGCCCTCACCGCCCTGGACACCGCCGGTTTCGTCGTCAGCCTGGAGCTGCGGCCCTCCACGGTCACCGAACGGGCCGATGTGGTCCTCCCCGTGGCGGCCGTCCAGGAGAAGGCCGGAACGTTCCTCACCTGGGAGGGCAGGGCCCGGCCGTTCGAGGCCGCCCTCAAGCCGGACCAGCTGGACGGCCGTCATCTGCCGTCCGACGCCCGGGTGCTGCACATGCTCGCGGACGCCCTCGACGTCCCCCTGGGCCTGCCGGACCTGGTCGCCGTACGCCGGGAGACGGCCCGCCTCGGCACCTGGGACGGGCCCTGGGCCCCCGACCCGCAGGAGGCCGGGCGCCCGATGCCGCGCCCCGAGGCCGGGGAGGCGGTCCTCGCCGGGCACCGGCTGCTGCTCGACCGGGGCCGGCTCCAGGAGGGCGACGAGGCGCTGGCCGGCACCCGGCACCCCGCCGTGGCCCGGATGTCGCCGGCCACCGCCGAGGAGACCGGGGTGAAGGACGGCGACGAGGTCGCGGTGACCGGCCCGTCCGGCACCGTCCGGCTGCCGCTCGCCGTCACGTCCATGCCCGACCGGGTGGTGTGGCTGCCGCTGGACTCCGTGGGGGCCGGTGTGGTCGCGGACACCGGGGCGCACCCCGGTGAACTGGTGAGGATCTCCGCCGTGTCCGGTACGCCCGCCAAGGAGGTGGACGCATGATGCCGCAGCCCGGCCCCCTGGCCGCAGCGGGCGGTGCGCTGGTCCAGGAGGACCTGTCGATGTTCGGCCGCGACCCGTGGTGGCTGGTCCTCGTCAAGGCGGTCTTCTGCTTCGCGTTCCTCATGCTGACCGTGCTGTTCGCGATCGTCTGGGAACGTAAGGTCGTCGCCTGGATGCAGCTGCGCATCGGCCCCAACCGGCACGGCCCCTGGGGACTGCTCCAGTCCCTCGCCGACGGCGTCAAGCTGATGCTCAAGGAAGACCTGATCGTCAAACGGGCCGACAAGGCGGTCTACATCCTGGCGCCCGTCGTCGCGGCCGTGCCCGCCTTCATGGCCATCGCGGTGATCCCCTTCGGGCCCGCGGGCAACGAGATCTCGATCTTCGGTCAGCGCACCACGATGCAGCTCACCGACCTGCCCATCGGCGTCCTCTACATCCTGGCCACGGCGTCCGTCGGCATCTACGGCATCGTGCTGGCCGGCTGGTCGTCCGGGTCGACGTACCCGCTGCTCGGCGGCCTTCGCTCGTGCGCCCAGATGATCTCGTACGAGATCGCGATGGGCATGTCGTTCGCCGCGGTCTTCCTCTACTCCGGGTCGATGTCGACGTCGACGATCGTGGAGGCGCAGCAGGGCCGCTGGTACATCCTGCTGCTGCCGGTGTCGTTCGTGATCTACATCGTGGCGATGGTCGGCGAGACCAACCGCGCGCCGTTCGACCTGCCGGAGTCCGAGGGCGACCTGGTCGGCGGCTTCAACACCGAGTACTCGTCGATCAAGTTCGCGATGTTCATGCTCGCCGAGTACGTCAACATGGTCACCGTCTCGGCGGTCGCCGTCACCCTCTTCCTGGGCGGCTGGCGCGCCCCCTACCCCATCTCGGCGTTCTGGGACGGCGCGAACCACGGCTGGTGGCCGATGCTCTGGTTCGTCATCAAGGTCCAACTGCTGCTGTTCTTCTTCATCTGGCTGCGCGGCACGCTCCCCCGGGTGCGCTACGACCAGTTCATGAAGCTGGGCTGGAAGGTCCTCATCCCCGTCTCGCTGCTCTGGCTGATGCTGGTCGCGGCGGTGCGCGCGCTGAAGAACGAGGGCTACGACTTCCAGCAGATCGTCCTCTACGTCGCCGGGTCCGCGGTCGCCCTGCTGCTGATCTCCCTCGTCGTCGACTTCTTCCGGCGCGGCAAGGAACCCGACGGCGAGCGGAAACCGGACGGCGACGGGCTCTTCGACCCGATGGCCGGCGGATTCCCCGTACCGCCGCTGCCCGGCCAGAGCCTGCCGCCGGTGCCGCGTCGGCGCCCGCGCGGGGAGCGGGAGCTGATTGTCAGTGGCGGGGTGGACACTGTCCGTGACGAAAGTGGAACCGACGGAAAGGGGGGCGACGGTGCCTGAGTTCCAGAACCCCGTGGCCGGCTTCGGCGTGACCTTCAAGGCCATGTTCAAGAAGCGGCTGACCGAGCAGTACCCGGAGGAGAAGAAGCCGACGGCGCCGCGCTTCCACGGCCGCCACCAGCTCAACCGCCATCCGGACGGCCTGGAGAAGTGCATCGGCTGCGAGCTGTGCGCCTGGGCCTGCCCGGCCGACGCCATCTACGTCGAGGGCGCGGACAACACCGACGAGGAGCGCTACTCCCCGGGCGAGCGCTACGGCCGCGTCTACCAGATCAACTATCTGCGCTGCATCCTGTGCGGTCTGTGCATCGAGGCGTGCCCGACCCGCGCCCTGACCATGACGAACGAGTACGAACTCGCCGACAGGACCCGCGAATCGCTCATCTACACCAAGGAGGAGCTGCTCGCGGGCCTGGAGGACGGCATGGTCGACACCCCGCACGCGATCTTTCCCGGGACGACGGAAAAGGACTACTACAACGGCCGGGTGACGAGCGCCGCGCCCGGCACGGTCCGCCAGGTGGCCGTCTCCAAGGGGGAGAAGCCCGAGGACGCGCCGCGGGACGAGGAGGTGCAGGCATGAGTGCCCTCGCCGCCGCGTTCACCACCACCTCCACGGGCGAGGCCGTCCAGTTCTGGATCCTCGCCGTGGTCGCCGTCGCCGGGGCGCTCGGCGCGATCCTGATGAAACGGGCCGTGCACAGCGCCCTCTGCCTGGCCGGCACCATGATCGTCCTTGCGGTGTTCTACCTCTCCAACGGCGCGTACTTCCTGGGCATCGTGCAGATCGTCGTCTACACCGGCGCGATCATGATGCTGTTCCTCTTCGTCGTCATGCTGGTCGGTGTCACCGCGGCCGACTCGCTCACCGAGACCCTCAAGGGCCAGCGGTGGGCCGCCGCGGGACTCGGCCTCGGCTTCGGCGTCCTGCTGATCGCCGGCATCGCCAACGCCTCCCTCAAGGAGTACAACGGCCTCGCCGACGCCAACGCCGCCGGCAATGTGCAGGGCCTGGCCGCGCTGATCTTCACCAAGTACGTCTTCGCGTTCGAGCTCACCGGCGCCCTGCTGATCACCGCGGCCGTCGGCGCGATGGTCCTCACCCACCGCGAACGCACCGAACGGGCCCGCACCCAGCGCGAACAGGCCGAGACCCGGGTGCGCGAGGGCGCGAGCGCCGACTGGCGGCTGCCGACGCCGGCGCCCGCCCCCGGTGTCTACGCCCGCCACAACGCCGTGGACGTCCCCGCCCTGCTGCCCGACGGCACCCCGTCCGAACTGACCGTCAACTCCACGCTGCGCTCCCGCGGCCAGATCCGCGACGTCTCCGGGGAGGCGCTGGCCGCGATGAAGTCGCTGGAGAGCCGCTCGGAGGACTGGCTGGAGCGCGGCGGCGGCCCGCGTTCCTCGTCCTCCGGCCCCGCGCCGAAGGAAGGGGCGCAGAAATGAACCCGGTCAACTACCTCTATCTCGCGGCCCTGTTGTTCACCATCGGCGCGGCCGGCGTGCTGATCAGACGGAACGCCATCGTGGTGTTCATGGGCATCGAGCTGATGCTCAACGCCTGCAACCTCGCCTTCGTGGTGTTCGCCCGGATGCACGGCAATCTCGACGGCCAGATCATCGCGTTCTTCACGATGGTCGTCGCCGCCGCCGAGGTCGTGGTCGGCCTGGCCGTCATCGTGACGATCTTCCGCACCCGCCATACGGCCTCGGTCGACGACGCCAGCCTGATGAAGCTGTAAGGGGTCGCACAAAGTGGAGAACTTGATCGCGCTGCTGATCGCGCCACCACTGCTCGGCGCGGCCCTGCTGCTGTGCGGCGGCAGGCGCCTCGACCGCAGCGGCCACTGGATCGGCACCCTGCTCGCCGTGGTGTCCTTCGCCCTCGGCGCCGTGCTCTTCGCCGGCATGCTCGGCAAGGATCCCGGCCACCGGACCATGCACCAGCACCTGTTCAGCTGGATTCCGGTCGGCGGCTTCCGCGCCGACGCCGCCTTCCAGCTCGACCAGCTGTCGATGACCTTCGTCCTGCTGATCACCGGGGTCGGATCGCTGATCCACCTCTACTCGATCGGCTACATGGAGCACGACGAACGGCGCCGCCGCTTCTTCGGCTACCTCAATCTCTTCCTCGCGGCGATGCTGCTGCTCGTCCTCGCCGACAACTACCTCCTGCTGTACGTCGGCTGGGAGGGCGTCGGCCTCGCCTCGTACCTCCTGATCGGTTTCTGGCAGCACAAGCCCAGCGCGGCCACCGCCGCCAAGAAGGCGTTCCTGGTCAACCGCGTCGGTGACGTCGGCCTGTCCATCGCGATCATGCTGATGTTCGCGACGTTCGGGACGTTCGCCTTCGGCCCGGTACTGGCCTCCGCGGGCGCCACCGGCGAGGGGAAGATCACCGCCATCGCCCTGATGCTGCTGCTCGCCGCCTGCGGCAAGTCGGCGCAGGTGCCGCTCCAGTCCTGGCTCGGTGACGCGATGGAGGGCCCGACCCCGGTCTCGGCCCTGATCCACGCCGCCACGATGGTCACCGCCGGCGTCTACCTCATCACCCGCTCCGGCGCGCTGTTCGAGGCGGCGCCCGCCGCGCAGACGGCCGTGGTCACGGTCGGCGCGGTCACCCTCCTCTTCGGTGCGATCGTCGGGTGCGCCAAGGACGACATCAAGAAGGCGCTGGCCGGTTCGACGATGTCGCAGATCGGCTACATGATCCTCGCCGCCGGCCTCGGCCCCCTCGGCTACGCCTTCGCGATCATGCACCTGGTCACCCACGGCTTCTTCAAGGCCGGTCTGTTCCTCGGCGCGGGCTCGGTGATGCACGGCATGAACGACGAGGTGGACATGCGCCGTTACGGCGGGCTGCGCCGCTACATGCCCATCACCTTCGTCACCTTCGGCCTCGGTTATCTCGCCATCATCGGCTTCCCCGGTCTGTCCGGCTTCTTCTCCAAGGACAAGATCATCGAAGCGGCGTTCGCCAAGGGCGGCACCGAGGGCTGGATCCTCGGCGGCGCGGCCCTCCTCGGCGCCGCCGTCACCGCGTTCTACATGACCCGCGTGATGCTGATGACCTTCTTCGGCGAGAAGCGCTGGGACCCGGACGAGTTCCACCCGCACGAGTCCCCCAGGACGATGACGATCCCGATGATCGTCCTCGCCCTCGGATCGGTCGGCGCCGGCGCCCTGTTCAGCATCAACGACGCCTTCGTGACCTGGCTGGAGCCGGTCACCTCCTTCGCCCACGGCCACTCCCCGCTGAGCGCCACCACCACGACCGCGGCCACCATCGTGGTGCTGCTCGCCGGCGTCGCCACCGCCTGGCTGATGTACGGCCGCAGGGCGGTACCGGCCGTCGCCCCGCGCGGCTCGCTGCTCACCCGGGCCGCCCGCCGCGACCTGCTCCAGGACGACGTCAACGATCTGGTCCTGGTGCGCGGCGGCGGACACCTCACCCGCGCCCTGGCCCTGTTCGACCACTCCGTGGTGGACGGCGCGGTCCACGGCACGGCGGCCTCCATGGGCGGACTCTCCGGCCTGCTGCGCCGGTTGCAGAGCGGCTTCGTCCGCTCGTACGCAGTCCAGATGGTGGGCGGGGCGGCCGTGCTCGTCGCCGCGACCCTGCTGATGAGGGGTGTCTGAGCCATGTCCTTTCCCCTGCTGACGGCGACCGCGGCGGTGCCCGCGCTCGGCGCCGTCGCCACCGCCGCACTGCCCGCGGCCCGCCGCACCGCCGCGAAATGGCTGGCCCTGGGCGTCTGCCTGGTCACCTTCGTCCTGGCGGTCACCATCGCGGTCCGCTTCGACCCGGGCGCCAAGGGCCCGTACCAACTCATCGAGTCCCACGCCTGGATCAGCGACTTCGGGGTCCGCTACGAACTCGGCGTGGACGGCATCGCGGTCGCCCTGATCGCCCTGACCACCCTGCTCGTCCCGTTCGTCGTCCTGGCCGGCTGGCACGACGCCGACCAGCTGGAGGGGGCCGCGCCCGACCGCCGCTGGCGGCCCACCCAGGGCTTCTTCGCGCTGATCCTGGCCGTCGAGGCGATGGTGATCCTCTCCTTCGAGGCCACCGACGTCTTCCTCTTCTACCTCTTCTTCGAGGCCATGCTCATCCCGATGTACTTCCTCATCGGCGGCTTCGGGGACCGCGCGGGGGCGGGCGACGAACGGGCCAGGGCGGCGCGGCGGTCCGCCGCCGCGGTGAAGTTCCTGCTCTACAACCTCGCCGGCGGCCTGATCATGCTGGCGGCCGTGATCGGCCTCTACGCCGTCACCGCCGACCAGCTCGGCAGCGGCACCTTCTCCCTCCAGCAGATCGTCGAGGCCCGCGCCTCCGGGCAGCTGCACCTGGCCGCCGGCACCGAACGGCTGCTGTTCCTCGGCTTCTTCTTCGCCTTCGCGGTGAAGGCGCCGCTGTGGCCGCTGCACACCTGGCTGCCCGGCGCGATGGGGGAGTCGGCCGCCCCGGTCGCCGTGCTGATCACCGCGGTGGTCGACAAGGTCGGTACGTTCGCGATGCTCCGCTTCTGCCTCCAGCTGTTCCCGGAGGCCAGCCGCTGGGCCACCCCGGTCGTCCTGGTCCTCGCCGTGATCAGCGTGCTCTACGGTGCCCTGCTCGCGGTCGCCCAGCCGGACATCAAGCGGCTGATCGCCTACGCCTCGATCTCCCACTTCGGCTTCATCGTCCTGGGCGTCTTCGCGACGACCTCCCAGGGCCAGAGCGGCGCCACGCTCTACATGGTCAACCACGGCGTCTCGACCGCCGCGCTGATGCTCGTCGCCGGCTTCCTGATCACCCGCCGCGGCTCGCGGATGATCGCGGACTACGGGGGTGTGCAGAAGGTCGCCCCGGTCCTCGCCGGGACGTTCCTCATCGGCGGTCTGGCGACCCTCTCGCTGCCCGGTCTCGCCCCGTTCGTCAGCGAGTTCCTCGTCCTGGTCGGCACGTTCACCCGCTATCCGGTGGCCGGTATCGCCGCCACCGTCGGGATAGTGCTGGCGGCGCTGTACGTCCTGGTCCTCTACCAGCGGACGATGACCGGCCCGGTGAAGGACGAGGAGATCCGCCGGATGCCGGACCTGCGGCCCCGCGAACTGGCGGTGGTCGCCCCGCTCGTCGCCCTGCTGCTGTTCCTCGGGGTGTACCCGAAGCCGCTCACCGATCTCGTCGGCCCCGCCGTCGGGCACACCCTGTCCGTCGTGGACCGGCAAGACCCCCAGCCCGAAGTGCAGGTGAACGCCGAGCCCGGAACGGGCCGTGACGCGCCTGCCCGAGACGTGGAGGCCGCGAAGTGACGTCCGTGGCAAGCGTCCACAGCCTGTGGACGGCGGCGGCCGAGGCGCCCGGCAGGCTCCCGGCCCCGCACATCGAGTACGCCCAGCTCTCCCCGACGCTGATCGTCTTCGGCGCGGCCGTGATCGGCATTCTCGTCGAGGCGTTCCTGCCCCGCCGCCACCGCTACACCGCCCAGCTGCTGCTGTCGGTACTGGCGCTGGCCGCCGCGTTCGCCTCGGTGATCGCCCTGGCGGCGGACGGCTTCGCCACGTCCAGGGCGGGGGTCGCGGCGATGGGGGCGATCGCCGTCGACGGCCCCGCGCTGTTCCTCCAGGGCACCCTGCTGCTGGTGTCGCTGATCGCGGTGTTCATCTTCGCCGAGCGCCGGCTGGACCCGGCGGCGCACGGCAAGGCCGTCGACTCGTTCGCGGCGCAGGCCGCCGCGGTGCCCGGCGGCGCCGCCGAGCAGGCCGCCGTCAAGGCGGGTCTGACCACCACCGAGGTCTTCCCGCTGCTGCTCTTCGCGGTCGGCGGCATGCTGGTCTTCCCGGCCGCCAACGACCTGCTGACGCTCTTCGTCGCGCTGGAGGTCTTCTCCCTCCCGCTGTACCTGCTGTGCGCGCTGGCCCGCCGTCACCGGCTGCTGTCGCAGGAGGCGGCGCTGAAGTACTTCCTGCTCGGCGCGTTCTCCTCGGCGTTCTTCCTCTTCGGCGTCGCCCTGCTGTACGGCTACGCGGGCACGGTCACCTACGCCGGGATCGCCGAGGTCGTCTCGGACGGGGCCCAGCAGATCGACCCGGCGCTGGCGGGCACGATGGGCAATGACGTGCTGCTGCTGCTCGGCGGGGCGCTGGTGCTGATGGGCCTGCTGTTCAAGGTCGGCGCGGTCCCCTTCCACATGTGGACGCCGGACGTCTACCAGGGCGCCCCCACCCCCGTCACCGGCTTCATGGCGGCCGCCACCAAGGTCGCCGCGTTCGGCGCGCTGCTGCGGGTGCTGTACGTGATGCTGCCGGGACTGCGCTGGGACTGGCGTCCGGTGATGTGGGGCGTGGCGATCCTGACGATGCTGGGCGGCGCGATCGTCGCCGTCACCCAGACCGACATCAAGCGGCTGCTGGCCTACTCCTCCATCGCCCACGCCGGTTTCCTCCTGGCCGGTGTGCTCGCCGCGAGCGGCAACGGCATCTCGTCCGTGCTCTTCTACCTCGGCGCCTACTCCTTCGTGACGCTGGGCGCGTTCGCCGTCGTCACGCTGGTGCGGGACGCGGGGGGCGAGGCGACCCAGCTGTCCCAGTGGGCCGGGCTCGGCAGGCGGTCGCCGCTGGTGGCGGCGGTGTTCGCGGTGTTCCTGCTGGCGTTCGCCGGTATCCCGCTGACGTCCGGTTTCGCGGGGAAGTTCGCGGTGTTCACGGCGGCGGCCCAGAGCGGCGCCGGCTGGCTGGTGGTGGTCGGTGTGCTCGCCTCGGCGATCGCCGCGTTCTTCTACATCCGGGTGATCGTGCTGATGTTCTTCAACGAGCCGAAGCCGGAGGGCCCGACGGTCGCGGTGCCGAGCCCGCTGACGACCACGGCCATCGCGGTCGGTGTGGTGGTCACCCTGGTGCTCGGTCTCGCGCCGCAGTACTTCCTCGATCTGGCGGGGCAGGCGGCGGTGTTCGTCCGCTGATCCGCGGCCCGCACGGTGACGGCCGCCGCCCGCCCCCTTCCGAGGGGCGCCGGGCGGCGGCCGTCGTGTCACGGGCGGGCGGGAACGTCCTCACGGGCGGGCAGGACGCGGCCGGTGACCTCGCCCAGGCCGACCCGAGCGCCGTCCGGGCCCGGGGCCCACGCGGTGAGCGTGACCTCGTCACCGTCCTGGAGGAACGGGCCCTTGCCCTGGGTGATTTCCAGCAGGCAGCCGAGCTGGTCCGGCTCGGGCCCGGAGACGGTGCCGGAGGCGAACAGGTCGCCGGTGCGCAGCGAGGCGCCGTTGACGGTCATATGGGCGAGCTGCTGCGCGGCCGTCCAGTACATCGCGGAGAACGGCGGCCGGGAGACGGTCTCGCCGTTGACGGTGACCTCGATCCGCAGATCGAGCCCGCCCGGCTCGGTCCCCGCGTCGTCCAGGTACGGCAGCAGCGGGACCTCACGGGCCGGCGGCGCGGTACGGGCGTGGTCGAACGCGTCGAGGGGGGTGATCCACGCGGAGACGGAGGTGGCGAAGGACTTGCCGAGGAACGGGCCCAGCGGCACGTACTCCCAGCCCTGGATGTCGCGCGCCGACCAGTCGTTGAGCAGGCAGACGCCGAAGACATGGTCGCGGAAGGCGTGCAGCGGCACCGGCTCGTGCAGCGTGGACGGGGTGCCGACGACGAAGCCGACCTCGGCCTCGATGTCCAGCCGCCGCGACGGCCCGAACGTCGGCGCCTCGTCCGCGGGGGCCTTGCGCTGGCCGTGCGGGCGGACGACCGGGGTGCCGGTGACGACGACGGTGCCGGCCCGGCCGTGGTAGCCGATGGGGAGGTGCTTCCAGTTCGGGGGGAGGGCGACGCCCTGCGGGCGGAAGATCTTGCCGACGTTGGTGGCGTGGTGCTCGCTGGCGTAGAAGTCGACGTAGTCGGCGACCTCGAAGGGCAGATGCAGGGTGACCTCGTCCAGCGGGTGCAGCAGCGGGGCGAGCGCCGTGCGGTGCGCCGGGTCGGTGACGGCGCCGCGGACCGCGGCGCGGACCTCGCGCCACACGGGCCGTCCGGCAGCGAGCAGGGGGTTGAGCGTCGGCGCGCCGAGCAGGTCGGCGTGCGGGACGGGAAGCACGTCGGGCAGGGCGCTCAGGTCGAGGACGTGCCGGCCGTAGCGGACGCCGAGGCGGCGCCGGCCGGGGGCGTCGGTGGTGCTGAAGACGCCGTAGGGGAGGGTGTGCGGTCCGAAGGGGTCGCCTTCGGCCAGGTCGAACGGGCTCTGCTCGGGCATGGACAGCTCCTCGCGTTCGTCGTCGCCGGTGGGCCGGGGCCGATGGGCCGGGGCCGGTGGGTCCGCCGCTCAGGGTACGGGCGCGTGCCGGGCGGTCCGAGGGGATGGCCGAAGAACGCCGCTGGTTGCGGAGGATCACTTTCCGATTACAGATGTGGCGGCGGGTCGCGCCGGGGTCGTCCATACTGCTGCGGCCCGCAGGTCGGCGGTCGGAGGGCGGCGCGGGGAGATTCATGTCATATCGGCCGGTGGAATGGTCGCTTCACCGGGCGGTTCCGGGGACGGGTGCTCACGGTGATCCATCTGCGACCGGATACGCTGGCCAGTGGTGGAGACAGCGACAGATCGACATTCCGTTTGATCGTCAGCAGACAGGAGTACCCCTCGTGACCGTCGGCGGGCCCTTCGGGCTGAGCGTGCGGGACCAGGCTCTGGAAGCCGATGTCCAGGCCGGATTGGCGGCCGTCGAGGAGGGCCTGCTGGAGGCCACCAAGAGCGACGTGCCGTTCATCACCGAATCCGCGCAGCATCTTCTGCGCGCGGGCGGCAAACGGTTCCGGCCGCTGCTGGTGATGCTGGGCGCGCGCTTCGGCGACCCGTACGCGCCCGGCGTCGTACCGTCCGCCGTCGTCGTGGAGCTGACGCACCTGGCGACGCTCTACCACGACGACGTGATGGACGAGGCCGAGGTGCGCCGCAGCGTGGTCAGCGCCAACGCCCGCTGGGGCAACTCCGTCGCCGTACTGACCGGCGACTTCCTCTTCGCCCGCGCCTCGCACATCCTCGCCGACCTCGGCCCCGAGGCGGTCCGCATCCAGGCCGAGGCGTTCGAACGCCTGGTCACCGGCCAGATCCTGGAGACCGCGGGCCCCCGCGACGGCAGCGACCCGGTCGAGCACTACCTCGACGTCCTCGCCGGCAAGACCGGCTCCCTGGTCGCCGTCGCCTGCCGGATCGGCGCGATGATGGCCGGCGCCGACGAGAGCACCGTCAGCATCCTCACCCAGTACGGCGAACGCCTCGGCATCGCCTTCCAGCTCGCCGACGATGTCCTCGACATCGCCAGCGACGCGCACGAGTCCGGCAAGACGCCCGGCACCGACCTGCGCGAGGGCGTCGCCACGCTGCCGGTGCTGCATCTGCGGGCCCGCGCCGAGAGCCCGTCGGGGACCGCCGAGGACCGCGCGCTGTGCGAACTGCTGGCCGGGGACCTCACCGACGACGCCCGGCACGCCGAGGCGCTGGCCGCGCTCCGCGCCCACCCCGCGCTGGAGGAGGCCCGCCGCGACACCGTGCGCTACGCCGAGGAGGCCCGCGCCGCGCTCGCCCCGCTGCCGGAGTGCCCCGCCAAGGCGGCGCTGGTGAGCCTGTGCGACGCGGTGGTGCACCGCGCCGGATGAGCGCGCCGCCGGACGTCCCCTAGGGGCTGCGGCACCCCCTTTTCCAGCGCGGATCACCCTCCCGTTGGACGCGCTACGCCGTTCGATGACTGCCTCTCATCCCCCAGCAGGAGGACTGCTTGCTCCCGCGGGTTGACGCCGTGCCCGCGGAGTTCTGGTGGGATGGACGTATCAGAACGCGGTGGCGGGGCCACACTTGAGCCCTGGGGGAGACCGTGCGAAGCGCAGGACCCCCGCACACGACGGAGGTAGCACATGTCACGGAACGAACCGATACAGGCCACCGGGGACGACGAGCGCCCGTCGAAGCGCCGCATGGCGGTGCGGTACGGCGTGCCGGTCGCGGTGGCGGGGGCGGCGGCGCTGACGGTCGGGCTGGTCCCGGCGTTCGCCGGTTCCGGCTCCCCCGACCTGCCGAAGATCTCGGCCGAGCGGCTGATCGCCAAGATCGCGGCGTCCGACACCCAGCAGCTGTCCGGCACCGTCCGGATCACCACCGACCTCGGCCTGCCGTCCCTGCCGGGCGGCTCCGGCGGCGGCATCCCCGGCAACGGCGGCTTCGCCGGCCCGCAGGGCTCGAAGGTGCCAGGCGCCTCGGCCACGCCCGGCGGCAAGCTGATGGAGCTGGCGTCCGGCGCGCACACCCTGAAGGTCGCGGCGGACGGCCCGGACCGGCAGCGCCTGGACGTCGTCGACAAGGACGCCGGGTACACCGTCGTCCACAACGGTGACACGGTCTGGGCGTACGACAGCGCCAGCGACACCGCCGTGCACAGCGAGAAGGCCGGCGCGGGCAAGCACCGGGAGCGCGAGGGCCTGGAGAAGGCCACCCCGCAGCAGCTCGCCAAGGAGGCACTGAAGGCGGCCGGGGACACCACCTCGGTCACCGTCGACGGCACCGCCAAGGTCGCCGGGCGGGACGCGTACCAGCTGCGCATCGCGCCGAAGCAGCAGGGTTCGACGGTCGACGCGATCCGTATCGCGGTCGACGCGGACAACGGGGTGCCGCTGCGCTTCACCCTCGACCCCAAGAGCGGTGGCGCGGCCGCGATCGAGGCCGGCTTCACCGAGGTCGACTTCGCGAAGCCCGCCGCGGACACCTTCGCCTTCACCCCGCCCAAGGGCGCGAAGGTCGTCGAGGGCGACGCGGCGCGCGGCAAGGACGGCAAGGGCGTCCTGCCGGGCACGGGCCACGGGGACCTCAAGGACTTCAAGGGCCTCAAGGACGTCAAGGGCCTGGAGAACGCGGGCTTCGAGGTCATCGGCAAGGACTGGACGAGCGTCGCCGCGCTCAAGGGCGCCGGTTCCGGCCTGCCGATCGGAAGCGGTGAGGCCGGCTCCCTGCTGGACTCCTTCGGCCAGAAGGTGACCGGCTCGTTCGGCTCCGGCCATGTCTTCAGCACCCGCCTGGTCAACGCCCTGCTGACGGACAAGGGCGAGGTCTACGTCGGCGCCGTCGACGCGAGCACCCTGATCAAGGCCGCCGGCTCCGGCAAGTGACGCGAAGGGCCCGGTCCGCTGACCGGGCCCCTGGGGGACGGCGGGCGGCCCGCCGTCCCCTTCGGCGTGCCGCGGCCGGAGCGCGCGGTCCGGGCACCACGGACGCCGGGGCGGCGCTTTCCCGCAGCGGCCGCCAGGGCCGCTACGCCCGGACGTGGTCCCCGGACGCCTCGCCCGCGGCCTGCCCCTCGCCGCCCGCCGCCCGAGCGGCCAGGGCCTCCCCGGCGCGTGCCCCGGCGGTCGCCAGTGCCGTCCGTCCCTTGCGCGCGGTGCGCAGCGCGTCCCACGTCAGCACCATCAGCGCCGCCCACACCAGCGCGAACCCGGCCCAGCGCTCGACCGGCATCGCTTCGTGGAAGACGGTGAGCCCCAGCACGAACTGGAAGGTCGGCGCCAGGTACTGCATCATCCCGAGCGTCGTCAGCGGCAGCCGTACGGCGGAGGCGCCGAAGCAGATCAGCGGCAGCGCCGTCGCCACACCGCAGCCCGCGAGCAGCAGCGCCGAACCCCATCCGCCGCTCACGAACCCGGACTGCCCCCGTGTCCCGAGGACGATCAGGAAGCCCAGCGCGGGCAGGAACTGGAGCGCGGTCTCGGCACTGAAACCGTCCACGCCGTCGAGCTTGATCCCCTTCTTGACCAGGCTGTACGTCGCGAACGACAGCGCCAGCCCCAGCGAGATCCACGGCACCCTGCCGTAGGCCACGGCCATCACCACGACCGCGACGGCCCCGATGCCCACCGCCGCCCACTGCGCGGGCCTCAGCCGCTCGCGCAGCACCAGCACGCCGAAGGCGATGCTGACCAGCGGGTTGATGAAGTAGCCGAGCGACGCCTCCAGGACGTGCCCGCTGTTGACGGCCCAGATGTAGAGGAACCAGTTCGCCGAGATCACGACCGCGGCCAGCAGCACGAGGCCGAGACGTTTGGGCTGCCGCAGCAGCGGCCCGATCCAGGACCAGCGCCGCAGCACGGCCAGGATGACGACGGCCACCGGCAGCGACCAGACCATCCGGTGCGCCAGGATCTCGGCCGGCGAGGTGGCGTCGAGAAGGTGCCAGTAGAGGGGCAGCAGTCCCCACATGGTGTAGGCGGCGAACCCGTAGACGAGTCCGGTCCGCTGGTTGCTACGAGACCCCAAGGGACCCTCCTGACGGTGCTGGTGCGACCCGGTGACGGTAACGCCGGAATCTCCCGCCTGTCATGTCCGTACCGGCATACGGTCATGACAGTCCGGAGGGTGGCACGCCGGGCCCCTCCGCTTGTGCCCGCACCACGACGACGGGTGCCCGTACCGCGCGCCCTGCGGCGCTGCGGTACGGGCACCCGTGGTGGACGTCCGTGCCCCGGTGGGGCGGGGGATCAGCCGACGACCGTCCAGGTGTCGTTGCCGGCCAGCAGGGCGCCCAGGTCGCCCTTGCCCTTCTGCTCGACGGCGGTGTCCAGCTGCTCGGCCATCAGCGCGTCGTAGACCGGGCGCTCGACGTCGCGCAGCACCCCGATGGGGGTGTGGTGCAGCGTGTCGGGGTCGGCGAGCCGGGAGAGGGCGAAGGCGGTGGTGGGGGAGGGGCTGTGCGCGTCGTGCACCAGCACCCCGTCCGTGCCCTCCTCGCGGACGTCGATGATCCGCAGGTCGCCGGTGGCGGCGTCACGGACCACGCCCATGACGCCGAGGCCGTCCTCGCCGGGCGCGCCGAAGCGGATCGGCTGCCCGTGCTCCAGGCGGATGACCGCCTCCTGCGCCGTGTCCTTGTCCTTGAGGACCTCGAAGGCGCCGTCGTTGAAGATGTTGCAGTTCTGGTAGATCTCCACCAGCGCCGTACCGGGGTGCTCGGCGGCCGCCCGCAGCACGGAGGTCAGGTGCTTGCGGTCGGAGTCGACGGTGCGGGCGACGAAGGACGCCTCCGCGCCGAGCGCCAGCGAGACCGGGTTGAACGGCGCGTCCAGCGAGCCCATCGGCGTCGACTTGGTGATCTTGCCGACCTCGGAGGTGGGGCTGTACTGGCCCTTCGTCAGACCGTAGATCCGGTTGTTGAACAGCAGGATCTTGAGGTTGACGTTGCGGCGCAGGGCGTGGATGAGGTGGTTGCCGCCGATGGACAGCGCGTCGCCGTCGCCCGTGACGACCCACACCGACAGATCGCGCCGCGAGGTGGCCAGGCCCGTCGCGATGGCCGGGGCACGGCCGTGGATGGAGTGCATCCCGTAGGTGTTCATGTAGTACGGGAAACGGGAGGAGCAGCCGATCCCGGAGACGAAGACGATGTTCTCCTTCGCCAGCCCGAGCTCGGGCAGGAAGCCCTGGACGGCGGCGAGGACGGCGTAGTCACCGCAGCCGGGGCACCAGCGCACCTCCTGGTCGGACTTGAAGTCCTTCATGGACTGCTTGGCCTCGGCCTTGGGCACCAGGGAGAGCGCGGCGGCGCGCGCGGGCCCCTCCGGGATCGTCTCAGTCATTGATGGCCTCCTTAAGGACCTCCGCGAGCTGCTCGGCCTTGAACGGCATCCCGCTGACCTGGGTGTACGAGCGCGCGTCGACGAGGTACCGGGCACGCAGCAGGGTCGCGAGCTGCCCGAGGTTCATCTCCGGCACGATCACCTTCTCGTAACGGCCCAGCACCTCACCCAGATTCCTCGGGAAGGGGTTGAGATGGCGCAGATGGGCCTGGGCGATGTGCGCCCCCGCGCCCCGTACGCGCCGTACCGCCGCCGTGATCGGCCCGTAGGTCGAACCCCAGCCCAGGACAAGGGTGGTGGCCTCGCCCGACGGGTCGTCGACCTCGGTGTCCGGGACCTCGATGCCGTCGATCTTCGCCTGGCGGGTGCGCACCATGAAGTCGTGGTTGGCCGGGTCGTAGGAGATGTTGCCCGTGCCGTCCTGCTTCTCGATGCCGCCGATCCGGTGCTCCAGGCCCGGCGTGCCCGGCACCGCCCAGGGGCGCGCCAGGGTCTGCTCGTCCCGCTTGTACGGCAGGAACGTCTCCGTGCCGTCCTGTGCGCGGTGGTTGGGACCGGTCGCGAACTGGACGCGCAGATCGGGCAGTTCCGCGGCCTCGGGAACCCGCCAGGGCTCCGAACCGTTGGCGAGGTAACCGTCCGAGAGCAGGAAGACGGGGGTGCGGTAGGTGAGGGCGATGCGGGCCGCGTCCAGTGCGGCGTCGAAGCAGTCGGCGGGCGTCCTCGGCGCCACGACCGGCACCGGCGCCTCGCCGTTGCGCCCGTACATCGCCTGGAGCAGATCGGCCTGCTCGGTCTTGGTCGGCAGACCGGTCGAGGGGCCGCCGCGCTGGATGTCGACGATGACCAGCGGCAGTTCGAGGCTGACGGCCAGACCGATGGTCTCCGACTTCAGCGCCACACCGGGCCCCGACGTCGTCGTCACCGCGAGGGACCCGCCGAACGCCGCGCCCAGCGCCGCGCCGATACCCGCGATCTCGTCCTCCGCCTGGAACGTCCGCACACCGAAGTTCTTGTGCTTGGACAGCTCGTGCAGGATGTCGGAGGCCGGGGTGATCGGGTACGAGCCCAGGTAGAGCGGCAGATCCGCCTGCCGGCCCGCCGCGACCAGCCCGTAGGACAGCGCGAGATTGCCGGAGATGTTGCGGTAGGTGCCGGTGGGGAAGGTCTTCGTCGCCGGGGCGACCTCGTACGAGACCGCGAAGTCCTCGGTCGTCTCACCGAAGTTCCAGCCCGCCCGGAACGCGGCGACATTGGCCTCCGCGATGTCCGGCTTCTTGGCGAACTTCGCCCGCAGGAACCGCTCGGTGCCCTCCGTCGGCCGGTGGTACATCCACGACAGCAGGCCCAGCGCGAACATGTTCTTGCTGCGCCCGGCCTCCTTGCGGGACAGGCCGAAGTCCTTGAGCGCCTCGATGGTCAGCGTCGTCAGCGGCACCGGGTGGACGCGGTACGCCGCCAGCGAACCGTCCTCCAGCGGGTTGGCGTCGTAGCCGACCTTCGCCATGGGGCGCTTGGTGAACTCGTCGGTGTTGACGATGATCTCCGCGCCGTGCGGGACGTCCCCGATGTTCGCCTTCAGGGCGGCCGGGTTCATCGCGACCAGCACATTGGGCGCGTCGCCCGGGGTGAGGATGTCGTGGTCCGCGAAGTGCAGCTGGAAGCTGGAGACACCCGGCAGGGTGCCTGCCGGGGCGCGGATCTCGGCGGGGAAGTTCGGCAGCGTGGACAGGTCGTTGCCGAACGACGCCGTCTCGGACGTGAACCGGTCGCCGGTCAGCTGCATCCCGTCACCGGAGTCACCCGCGAAACGGATGATCACACGGTCGAGGTGCCGGATCTCCTTTTCCCCGCCACCTTCACCGGATGTGCGCTGTTCCCCGACGAGCGCTCCGTCGGCCTGCTCGGCTGTGCTGTTGACCTGCCTGGTCACTGCTTCGGACCTCCCTCAGAGGCGTGTGGCTCCCCGCCCACGGCAGGGTTCGGGACGTGTGATGCCGGCCGGTGGTCCCATGCCCATCGTACGAGGGCAAGGGTGCCCTTCCCCCGGCCCGGTCACATCGTGGATGGCGCGGTGAGACGATTCTTCCGGGCAGTTCCTCAGGGAATCACCAGCCTTGTGCCCCTCTGGGACGGGGACGTCTCCGCTCGTCCTTTCGCTCTAGGACCAAGGTCCCGGTCCTTCGGTTGCGCATATGCTCCGTCCGCGCCCCCGGAGTGCGTCCGGCGTCTCAGGAGTCGAGATACGTGAGGACGGCCAGGACCCGGCGGTGATCCCCGTCACTCGGCGACAGGCCCAGCTTGAGGAAGATGTTGCTGACGTGCTTCTCCACCGCGCCGTCACTGACCACCAGCTGCCGGGCGATCGCCGAGTTCGTGCGCCCCTCGGCCATCAGCCCCAGCACCTCCCGCTCCCTCGGCGTCAGCCGCGCCAGCACGTCCTGCTTGCGGCTGCGCCCGAGGAGCTGCGCCACCACCTCCGGGTCCAGTGCGGTGCCGCCCCGGGCGACCCGCACCACCGCGTCGACGAACTCCCGCACCTCGGCCACCCGGTCCTTGAGCAGATAACCGATGCCCCGGGTCGAGCCGGCCAGCAGCTCCGTCGCGTACTGCCCCTCCACGTACTGCGAGAGGACCAGCACCCCCAGCCCGGGGTGGTCCCGCCGCAGCCGGATCGCGGCCCGGACGCCCTCGTCGGTGTGCGTCGGCGGCATCCGTACGTCCGCCACCACCACGTCCGGCGCCTGCGCGGTCCCGGCCAGCTCCCCGACCACCGCGACCAGGGCCTCCCCGTCGCCCACGGCGGCCACGACCTCGTGCCCCCGGTCGGTCAGCAGCCGTCTGAGCCCCTCCCGCAGCAGCACCGAATCCTCGGCTATGACCACCCGCACCGCGTCGTTCACCGTCTGTGACCCCGTTCTCGCCCCGGTCCCGTTTGCCGCCCCCAGCATCCCAGGACGTACGGGGAACAGGACGCACAAGGGGAACGCGGAACGGCCCGAGGGCCCGGTAACGGGTCCCCGGGTCCTCGGGCGGGGCCGCGTCAGGCGCGCCAGGGCAGCTCGGCGGTGACGGACGTCGGACCGCCGTCCGGGGACTCCACCACCAGCACCCCGTCGACGGAGCCGAGCCGCTCCGCCAGACCGGCCAGCCCGCCGCCCGCCTCGACGCGCGCACCACCGCGGCCGTCGTCCGTCACCAGCAGCGCGATCCGGTCCCCGGTCTGCCACACATCGACCGTGGCCCGTGTGGCACCCGCGTGCTTGGAGACGTTCTGCAGCAGCTCGGAGACGGTGAAGTAGACGGTGCCCTCGATCGCCGGGGCCGGCCGCCGCTCCAGGTCGACGGTCACCTTCACCGGGACGGTGCAGCGTCCGCCGAGGGAGGCCAGCGCGGGCCCCAGGCCCCGGTCGGTGAGGATCGCCGGGTGGATGCCGCGGGCGAGGTCCCGCAGCTCCTTGAGGGCCGTCTTCACCTCGCCGTGCGCCTCGTCCACCATCTGCGCCGCGGCCTGCGGGTCCTCCGTCAGCTTCTCCTTGGCCAGCCCCAGGTCCATGGCGAGCGCGGTCAGCCGGGCCTGGGCGCCGTCGTGCAGGTCCCGCTCGATCCGCCGCAGGTCGGCGGCGGCGGTGTCGACCACCACCCCGCGGTCCGACTCCAGCTCCGACACCCGGGTGGCCAGGGACGACGGCCCCAGCAGCCCCTGGACCATCACCCGGTCCACCTGCGCCAGCCCCCGGATCACCCACGGCCCGGCCAGGACGAGCAGCAGCCCGGCCCCGCTGGTCAGCCAGATCTCCGTCGTCGAGTCCAGGAAGTAGCCGCCCCCGTGACCGTCGCCCCACAGCTGGAGACCGGGCTGCCCCATGTACTCCGGGAACGTCCAGCGCCACAGCGGATACGTCAGCATCCCCCAGCCGACCGCCCAGAACGTCACCGAGAGGACAAACGCGAAGATCGCCCACGGGAGGTGCAGCAGGAAGTAGAGCAGATGCCGCCAGGACGCCCCGCTCTTGAGCACCGCGCCCACCCAGGGCATCAGGCCGGGGCCCGAGGCGCGTACGGGGCCGGGCTCGGCCACGTCCAGGCCGAGCAGCGCGCGGGCACGCGCCCGCTCCACGCCGCCGAGGGCGCGCGCCCCCGCCAGCCCGCCCGCGAGCACCGGGATTCCGAGGAACGTGACCAGCAGACCCGCGCTCAGCGACAGCACCGTCACCGCGTAGGCGAACAGCAGCGTGGCGATCGGAAGGCCGAGGAAGAGGTGGAGGAACGCCCGCCAGGTGCGCCCGGAGAAGGGGGCGCGCAAACCGGCGGGCACGCGGGGCGCGTGCGCCCGCGATGCGTCTGCGGAATCCATCGTGTCGTCGTCCGTTCTGCCGTGTCCGGTGCGCGCACCGGGGGCGCGGCGCCCTCGCGGGGCCGCGCCCGGATGCCAGCCTGCCGCGGTCCGGCGGGCCCATGAGCCCCTCCTCCGACCGCCCCTCCAGAATCCGGCGTGGACGGCCCCGCGCGCCATGAGGCTGTTCGCAGTCCGGACCGGGGGTTTTCCCTACCCCCGGCGGCGGGCCCTCTTCCCCGCCCCCTGCCCCCGCCGGTCGCGCCAGGGCAGCTCCGCCGTCACCCGCGTCGGCCCGCCGGCCGGCGAATCGACGGCGAACCGCCCGTCCACCGCCCCCAGCCGCTCCGCGAGCCCGGCCAGCCCGCTCCCGCCGCCGCACCGCGCCCCGCCCCGCCCGTCGTCCGCCACCCGGACCAGAATCCGGTCACCCTTCCGCCGCACCTCGACCGAGGCGGACCGCGCCCCGCTGTGCTTGGAGACGTTCTGCAGCAGCTCGGAGACGGTGAAGTAGACGATGCCCTCGACGGCCTCGGCGGGACGCTCCGTCAGCTCGACGCTCACCTGCGCCGGGACGGTGCAGCGCCCGGCGAGGGAGGCCAGCGCGGGGCCCAGGCCCCGGTCGGTGAGGATCGCCGGATGGATGCCGCGGGCGAGGTCCCGCAGCTCCTGGAGCGCCAGCTTCACCTCACCGTGCGCCTCGTCGACCATCGCCGCCGCCGCGTCCGGGTCCTCCAGCAGCTTCTCCTTGGCGAGCCCCAGCCCCATGGCGAGGGCGACGAGCCGGGCCTGCGCGCCGTCGTGCAGATCCCGCTCGATCCGCCGCAGATCGGCCGCGGCCGTGTCGGTGACGGCCGCCCGGTCCGACTCCAGCTCCGCGATCCGCCGCTCCAACTCGTCGGACGGCGAGAGCAGCCCGCGCGCCAACGCCCGGTTCACGTCCGACAGCCAGCGCGCCAGCCACGGCAGCGCGGGCCACGCCACGAACAGCGCGGCGAACACCACCACGAAGCCCACCACCGCCCACGGGAACACGAGCACCGCGTGCAGGGCATGCCGCCAGCCGACCGTGTCCGTCAGCCGCCCCCGCAGCCACGCCACGAGCCCCCGCCCCCGGTACCGCAACGGACTCGGCTCTGGCACCCGCACCCCCAGCAGCACCCGCGCCCTGGCCCGCTCCACCCTCCCGTACCACCGGCACACCCCCAGCCCCACCGCCAACAACGGCAACCCCACCACCGTGACAGCAAGCCCCACCCCCACCCCGACCCAGACCGTCACCCCCGCGAAAGCGACCACCCCCACCGGAAGACCCGACAAAAGAAAGGCGATTTCCCGCCAGGTCCACGCACCGAACATGAGACGGGGCGCGGGCAGCGGCACATCGCTGCCACCGTCGGAGGTCAGGGGGGTATGGGTCATGGGCACAGCGTGCCTGGGGGTGGGGGTGGTGTGCCATGGGGCCTGGACGGGGAACGGCGTAAGCGGCGCCCCACCCGCATCCTGCCTGATCAGCGCCGTGCGAAGCGGGGAGCGGCCTCGGCCGTCCGCGGGGTGGACACGGGGTGGCCGTCGTGAGAGCGGGCCGGGAGAGGCGGGGCGCTGCTCGACTAGACTCCGGACGTACAGATCACCGAAGTCGTTGGACAAGCGCGGACAGGGAGCGAGGAGCGGACGTGCCGGACGACACGACCGTGCGCACCATCGGCGCCGCGGACTACTTCCAGGGGTACGCCGTCGTCGGCATGATGGCCGTGATCGGTGTGCTCTTCGTGGCCGTGGCCTTCGGCGCGGGGCGTCTGCTGCGGCCGGTCGTGCCGACGCCCGAGAAGCTGCTCACCTATGAGTGCGGCGTCGACCCGGTCGGGGAGGGCTGGGCCCACACCCAGGTGCGCTACTACGTCTACGCCTTCCTCTATGTCGTCTTCGCCGTCGACTCGATCTTCCTGTTCCCCTGGGCGACGGTCTTCGCCGCCCCCGGATTCGGCGGGGTGACGCTCGTGGAGATGTTCGTCTTCCTGGGCTTCCTGACCGTCGGTCTGCTCTACGCATGGAAGAAGGGCGTCCTGGAATGGACGTGACCCCCGCCCCCGGCGGCGCCGCCCCGGCACCCGGCGGCAGCGCCCCCGCGTTCCTGCCCGAGCCGCGCCGCCTGGGAACGCTGGCCCGGCTCGCGCCCGAGCCGATGAAGGTGATCCTCAACTGGGGTCGCCGCTACAGCCTCTGGGTCTTCAACTTCGGCCTCGCCTGCTGCGCCATCGAGTTCATCGCCGCGTCGATGGCCCGCCACGACTTCATCCGCCTCGGTGTGATCCCGTTCGCGCCCGGCCCGCGCCAGGCCGACCTGATGATCGTCTCCGGCACCGTCACCGACAAGATGGCCCCCGCCGTCAAGCGGTTGTACGAGCAGATGCCCGAACCGAAGTACGTGATCTCCTTCGGCGCCTGCTCCAACTGCGGAGGCCCGTACTGGGACTCGTACGCGGTCACCAAGGGCGTCGACCAGATCATCCCGGTGGACGTGTACGTACCGGGCTGCCCGCCCCGGCCGGAGGCGCTGCTCCAGGGCATCCTCAAGCTCCAGGAGAAGATCGCCCGCGAGTCGCTGGGCGCCCGCTACGGCACCGAAGGCGCGTCGCGCCCCTCGACGGCCGCGCTGCGCAGCGGGCTGGTGACGGCCCCGCAACCCGGGGAACCGGACGCCGCCGGCGGGGCCGGGACGAAGGAGGGGCCGCGATGAGTGAGCAGCCGGAGCGGCCGGAGCGTGCCGGGGCTTCCGGGGCCGGGATGGCTGCGGGGGACGGTCGGGCCGCCGAGGGTGGCGAGACCGCCGGGGGCACGGAGACCGCCGGGGCCGCCGAGGCTGTTGAGGCCGCTGCGACGCGGGTCGAGGAGCCGCTGGTCGGCTGGCTGCCGGGGCCCGCGAGCGCGCTCTTCGGGGACGGTGCCACGGCGGAGCTGGCGTACGGGCTGCTGACCGTCGACGTCCCCGCCGAACGCTGGACCGAGGCGCTCACCACCGCCCGCGACGCGCTCGGCTGCACCTACTTCGACTGGCTGAGCGCCGTCGACGAACCCGGCACCGGCTTCCGGGTCTGCGCCCACCTGGCGGACGTGACCCGGCCCGGCACCGTACGCCGGCTGCTCGTGCGGACGACGGTGCCGCACGACGCCGCCGTCCTGCCCACCGCCGTCGACGTGTACGCCGGGGCGGCCTGGCACGAGCGTGAGACCCACGAGATGTTCGGGGTCGACTTCACCGGTCACCCCCACCTCGTCCCGCTGCTGCTGCCCGACACCTTCGAGGGACACCCGCTGCGCAAGGACTTCGTCCTCGCGGCGCGGGTCGCCAAGGCGTGGCCGGGCGCGAAGGAACCGGGCGAGTCCGAGCACGGCGGCCCCAAGCGCCGGCAGATGCTGCCACCCGGCGTCCCCGACCCGAAC
>NZ_JCANQV010000065.1:0-23649 GCF_059553635.1 Candidatus Streptomyces philanthi | reverse complement strand
CAGGGGCGGCTCGGTGCCGAGCCCCTCCTCCAGCAGGTTCTTGACGTCGTGGTGGTTCATCGCAGTGCGACCTTCCTTCGAGTGGCATCGGTGGGTGGGGCGAACGCGCCGGGTGCGCCGGGTTCCCCGTCGTCCCCCAGCAGGCCGCGCAACCGGGTCAGGGCCCGCGCCGTGTGGCTCTTGACGGTTCCCGCGGTGCAGCCCAGGGCCGCCGCGGTCGCGGCGATGTCCAGGTCGGCCCAGTAGCGCAGCACCACCACCGCCCGCTGGCGCGGCGGCAGGGCGTCCAGCGCGGCACGCACCTGGAGTCCCAGCGCGGGATCGGCGCAGGGCGCGGCCCGGTCGGGCAGGACGCTCGCGGGCTGCTCGCGGCGCCAGCGCCGCCGCATGTGGTCCACGCAGGTCCGGGTCAGTACGCGGTGGGCGTACGCCTCCATGTTCCGTATCTGGCGCCGGCGGCCCCACACGGCGTACAGCTTCGCCAGCGCCGTCTGCGCGATGTCCTCGGCGTGGTGCCAGTCACCGCACATCAGGTAGGCGGTACGGCGCAGGTGCGCCAGCCGCTCCTCGGCGAAGCCGCGGAATTCCTCCAGGTCCCCGGTACGCAATGGCGTGCCTCCGTTCGTCTCTGCCCCCTCGACGGAGCGGGCCGGGCGCGGGGATGTCACGGCCCGTGAGATCTCCTCAAAAAATTTTTCCGGCGTCGTACGACCTCCTCGCACCCGGTCCGCTCCGTCGTCCGGTCGAGACAGAAGCGAGCGGCCACGCCCGGAATCTTCGCGCGGGGCCGTGCGAGCGAGAGGACGCGTATGCGAGGCATACGTACGGCGGGACCGCCCGCCGCCGTGGTGGCGGGCGCCCTGCTGCTGGGGACGGCGGCCGTACCACCCGCCGGTGCGGCACCGGCCGGAGCGGCGGACGGGACGGGCTCCGTGGTGAGGGTCACCCTCGTCACGGGGGACCAGGTCACCGCGCGGGTCGGCGCGAAGGGCGCGGTGTCGGTGGTCACGGTGCGGCCCGGACCCGGGCGCGGGGACATCGCGTTCGCCCAGCAGGGGTCCGGCGGCCGGGTGTCGCTGGTGCCGCAGGACGCGGTGGCGCCGCTGCGCGCCGGTCATCTGGACCCGCGGCTGTTCGACATCACGGGGCTGGTGGCCCAGGGGTACGACGACGCCCGCAGCCCGCGGCTGCCGCTGATCGTCACCTACGGCAAGGACGCCGCGCAGCGCGCCGCGTCACCACCGTCCGGTACGGGGGCGGTGCGTGCCCTGCCGAGTGTGCACGGCGCCGCCCTGCGCGCCGACAAGAAGCGGATGCCGCAGGTGTGGAAGGAGTGGGCCCCCTCCGCGTCGCGGGGGAAGGCGGCCGCCGCGCTCTCCGGCGGGGTGGCGAAGCTGTGGCTCGACGGCCGGGTCGGCGCGCGCCTGGACCGCAGTACGGCCCAGGCCGGCGCGCCGCAGGCGTGGAAGTCCGGGTGGACCGGCAAGGGCGTGAAGGTCGCGGTGCTGGACACCGGTGTCGACGCCGCGCATCCCGATCTCTCCGGCAGGGTCGGCGGGTCGGCCGACTTCACCCGGGACGGGGGCGACACGAAGGGCGGCGCTCCCGACAGCGACGGCCATGGCACGCATGTGGCGTCCACCATCGCCGGGGACGGCAGCGCCTCCGACGGCCGCTACCGGGGCATGGCCCCCGACGCCGAACTGATGGTCGGCAAGGTGCTGGACGACAACGGTGACGGGCAGGAGTCGTGGGTCCTCCAGGGCATGGAGTGGGCCGCGGAACGGGCACCGATCGTCAACCTCAGCCTGACGGGCGCCGCCACCGACGGCACCGACCCGCTCTCCCAGGCCGTCGACAGCCTCTCCGCGCGGCACGGCACCCTGTTCGTGGCGGCCGCGGGCAACAGCGGACGCCCCGGCACGATCGGCACCCCGGGCACGGCGGACGCCGCGCTGACGGTGGGCGCCGTGGAGCGGAACGACACACTCGCGTCGCTGTCCAGCCGGGGACCGCGCCAGGGCGGACATGTCGTCAAACCCGATCTGACGGCGCCCGGCATGGGCATCGTCGCGGCCCGCGCCGCGGGTACCGGCGACGGCCCTGCCGGTGAGCGCTACACCACGCTGTCGGGCACCTCGATGGCCGCGCCGCACGTCGCGGGCGCCGCCGCGCTGCTCGCCCAGGCCCACCCCGACTGGAAGGGGCCGCAGCTCAAGGCCGCGCTGATGTCCTCGGCGAAGCCGATCGCCGGGCAGGGGGCGTACGAGCAGGGCGCGGGGCGCCTGGACGTGGCGCGGGCGACCACGCAGAAGGTGTACGCCACCGCCGAGGACACCGGGGTGTACGCCGACGACCCGAAGGCGACCACCCCGGTGACCCGCACCGTCACCTACCACAACACCGCTGCCACGAAGGTGACTCTCGCCCTGACCGCGGCCGCCACCGGCCGCGCGGGCAAGCCCGGTCCCGGGGGCCTGTTCACCGTCGCGCCGGCCACGGTGTCCGTCCCCGCCGGGGGCACGGCCCGCGTCACCGTCACCGTCGACCCGGGGGCCGCCGCCGCGGGCACCTCGTACACCGGCCGTCTGACGGCGACCGGGGACGGCGGCACCGTGGTGACCGGCCCGGCCTTCGCGTTCACCAAGGAGGCGGTCCGCCACCAGGTCACGGTCGAGGCCGTCGACCGCCACGGCGCCCCCCTCGGTCCGGGCTCACGCGAACAGGGCTTCTCCTCCGTACGGTTGACGAACCTCGCCGACGGGACGTCGTTCCCGCTGGTCTTCACCGACGGCAAGGCCACCGCCCGCGTACCGGAGGGCCGCTACAACCTCGGCGGCACCCTGGTCACCCCGGGCGCCGGCGATGACGCGCCGACCTCGACTCTGTTCCTGCGGTCCGGGCTGGACATCGGCCGGGACGACCGGTTCACGGTGGACGCCCGGCAGGGCAGGCCGATCACCGTCGCCGTGCCCGACGCCGGGGCGCGGCCGTACTCGCTGTCGGCGGGCTACTGCCACCGCCCGGACGGGGAGACGGAGTGCGCGGACCAGAGCGTCCTGCTCGGCAGGCCCGGACGGCTCTTCGCCGTCCCCGGCGAGAAGGTGACCGACGGCACCCTCACCTTCTTCGTCCGCAGCATCCAGAACGGCGCCCGGGCCCCCAAGGGCCGGCTGCCGGACCACTACGACCTGCTGCTGCTCAGCACCGGCCGCCTCCCCGACCCGGCGTTCCGCGTCACCCGCGCGGACCTCGCCGCCGTGCGGACCACCTTCCACGCCCAGGCGCCCGGCACCGCGGGCGGCCTCTCCAGCTGGCCGACGGCGTCCGGGCTGGGCGCGGTGAGCATCGCCGAACCGGACTTCGCGCTGCCCGCGGCCCGCACCGAGTACCTGACCGTGCGCGGCCAGACCCGCGAGACGTACTTCAGCCAGCACACCGGCGAGGGCGGGGAGATCCTGCCGCTGCCCGTCGTCCAGACCGGCACCACCGCGTGCGCGGCGGGCGCCACCTGCACCGAACGGTGGAACGCCGCCGTCATCGGCCCGGGCCTGGCGCCCGTCAGGAAGGGCGCCGCGTCGGTCGTCCGCTCCAGCGACGGCACGCTCACCGCGGAACCGCAGCTGTTCAGCGACGCGGCCGCCGGCCATTACGGCGGCCCGATGCCCGACTGGCAGCAGGACACCGTGCGTCTGACCCTCACCAAGGACGGCAAGGAGCTCGGCTCCGCCGACACCCCCCGGGCCGACTTCGCCGTCCGCGACGACACGGGCACCTACCGTCTGACGGCCCGTGCCACCCGCAAGGAGCCGTGGGCCCCGCTGTCGGCAACGGTGGAGACCGCGTGGACGTTCCGCTCCGCGCCGGTCACCCCCGGCACGGATGGCGCGGTACGCGGCGAGCCGCTGCCGCTGGACGTCGTACGGTTCACCGCCCCCGTCGACGCCGCCAACCGGACCGCGCGGGCCCGGCACACCCTGACCGCGCGGGTGGAGCGCCAGGCGGGCGCCGCGCCCTCCGCGGCCAAGAGCCTCACCGTGCGGGTCTCCTTCGACGATGGCGCGACCTGGCAGGACGCGCCGGTGACCGCCGACGGCACCAAGGGCCACCGCGTCACCGTCACCCCGCCCGCGGGCGCCGGCCCCTTCGTGTCCCTGAAGGCCACGGCGCGCACCGCTGACGGCGGCAGCGTGGAGCAGACGATCCTGCGGGCCTACCACCTGGGCTCCTGACGCCCGCCCCAGGTCCCGCCGCCCCGGGAGCGTGTGCCGGGGCGGCGGGGCCGGGGGCTGCCGCCGCCTCCGGGCAGTCATCCCCGTACGGGTTCCCCGCTCCTCCACGCCTCCTCGGCCAGGTGCGCGCCGTCCCCGGGGAGATCCCGCCCTTTCGCCCGCGTTCCCGTACGCCGGGCGCGTCCACCGCGCGAAAGAATTTCACCCCCCACGTGACGGTGAAGCCTGGCCGTGCGGGTGCCGCGCCGCGTGCCACAGTGGGCGCCATGACGGTAGTGGACACCACGGACATCACGGTCGACGAGGCCGAGGCGACGGCGGCGGAAGGGCTGCGCTGGCTGCTCGCCCAGGCCCGGGAGACCGGGGGCCACGGCCTCGCCTGGCCCGACGCCCCCTCCGACGACGCGACCGACCCGACGCTCTACAGCGGCACGGCCGGTGTCGTCCCCGTCCTCCTGGAAGCCTGGCGGCACTTCGGCGACGACCGGTACGCCGACGCCGCGCGGCGCGCCGCCCGCGGCCTGTCCACCGCCGTCGACGACGAGGAGAACCCCTCCCTGTACTGCGGCCTCACCGGCATCGCCGTCGCCCTGCGCGCCGTCCACGAGGCGCTGGACGCCCCGGACGCCGCTGCCGCCGCCGACCGGGCCCTGGCGCTGGTGCGCTCACGCTTCGACGGGACCCGCTGGGGCGACATGTTCGACCTGATCGGCGGCAACGCCGGCATCGGCATCGGCGCGCTGGCGGCCGGCGACACCGACCTGGCCGTGCTCGCGGTGGAGCCCTATCCGCGCACCGCCGAGCAGACGCGGGCGGGCGTCTGCTGGGAATGGCACCGGGACCGGGAGTCACGACTGCACCATCTCTCGCACGGCACCCTCGGCATCGTGTACGCGCTCGCGTGCGTCGGCCGCGCCACGGGCCGCGCCGACCTGGTCGAACTGGCCCGGTCCGGTGCCGCGGACGTCGTGGCGCGCGACGAGGCGGGACCGGCCGGCTTCCTCGTCCCCCACTCCGACCCCCAGGAGCACCCCGGCACCACCCCCCGCTACAGCTACGGCTGGTGCCACGGCCCGGCCGGGGACGCCCAGGTCTTCCGGCTGCTGCGGG
This sequence comes from Candidatus Streptomyces philanthi, assembly GCF_059553635.1. NCBI lineage: Bacteria > Bacillati > Actinomycetota > Actinomycetes > Kitasatosporales > Streptomycetaceae > Streptomyces > Candidatus Streptomyces philanthi. The sequence continues at coordinate 18,307 of NZ_JCANQV010000065.1, read as the reverse complement.
ACGTCCTCGACGCCCCCGCCTGGCAGACCCTCGCCGACCGCTGCTGGCACACCGTCACCCGCTCCGGCCTGCCGCGCCGCCTGCGCCCCGGCTTCTGGGACAACAACGGACGCTGCTGCGGCACCGCGGGCGTACTCGCGCTGGCCTGCGACCGCATGGCCGAGCAGGACGACCACCCGGCCTTCGCCCACCTCCTCGTCACGGACCTCATGTCCCGGGCGACCCGCGACACCGACGGCGCCCGGTGGTCCAACGTCGAACACCGGGCCATCCCGAGCGCTTTGGAACCCCGGACCGGATGGGGCATGGGCAACGCGGGCATCGTCCGCGAGCTGCTGCGCTTCGTACGGGTGAGCCGTGGCACCGACCCCTCGTACGCGTTCACCTGGCCGGACCAGCCGGCGGTGAACCGGACCGCAACCGTCGCACCCCGGGGCGGCGAGACGACTGCGTCCGTGTCAGAGGGCTGACCGGGCGGGCGAGCGCGATCGGGGCGGGCGGGCACGGGCTGGGGCGGGTTCAGGCCGGCTCCCTCCCGGAGGACACAGGTTCCGTGTACCGGCCCTCGCGGCCACGGGGAAGATGCCGTTCCATGACGTCCGTACCGTGGAGCACGCATGCCGTGACGATCCGTTCCCACCGCGTGATCAAAAGGTTCCGGCGCGACAGTCGCGAGGAGTGCGAGCGGGAGTGGCGCGCGCTGACACTGCTCACCTCCTGTGCGCCAGGGCTCGCCCCCGCCCCGTGGAGTGTGGATCTCGCCGCCGAGGAGCCGGTCGTGGTGATGTCACGCCTACCGGGTGAGCCCCTCCGGGGCCAAGCACTTGAAGCTCACCATCTCAAGGCCCTGGCCACCGCGCTGAACGAGCCAGCGCATCGGAATCCGGAGCCGCCCCGGTGCCGGCGAAGTGCCGCAGGACCGCCTGGTGGACCGCCCGCAGGCCCCGCTCGGCCGGCGCGCGGCGTCCCCGCCCGCCCCGTCCGACCACTTCGAGGGCCGTCACCTCACGACAGTGCCCTGTGGTCCGTGGCCGACCGGCAGCGGCGAGTGCCTCACGCAACGCGGCCACGCTCGGGGCGCCGGCGGTCGTGCCGTCCGGCTCCCGGTACAGCCGGCACGACACGCTCGGCACCGCGCCGGCCGGCGCGAACGGGTCCACGCCGTCCACCAGGATCGTCGGCGAGCCGGTCATCCCGCGTGCGACGGCCTGCTCCTGATCATGGATCTCCACCAGTTCCACCTGCGCCGACCGGTCCGCCACCGCCGCAGTGACCCGCTCCAGGGCAAGGGGGGCGTTCGGGCACTCCGGCACCGTCAGCACCGTGATCCGCATCCTGCTCGTCCTCCCGGCTCGTCGTCCTGCCCGGAACGTTAGACCTTCCAGCGCGCTGGAAGGTCAAGTCGCCACGCAGAGGCTCGCCCCGCACGTGTCCCTCCGAGGACTTATGGAGTTGCTAACGTTGGCAATTCTCCAGGTCATCACCTGGGATGACCTGGGCGAGGATGGCCGCATGGCAGACAGGATGCGAGGGGTGCGATGCGCGAAGGCGCGGCCGTACGGGCCGTGGAGAGCCGGGAGCGGCGGGAGGTCGGCCCGGTGAGCGCACCGCTGTACCAGCTCAAGGCCGAGTTCTTCAAGACGCTGGGGCACCCGGTGCGCATCCGCGTATTGGAGCTGCTGAGCGAGCGGGAGCACGCGGTGGCGCAGATGCTGCCGGAGGTCGGTGTCGGCCCGGCCCATCTGTCACAGCAGTTGGCGGTGCTGCGGCGGGCGAATCTGGTCGTCACCCGCAAGGAGGGCTCGACCGTCTATTACTCGCTGGCCAGTCCTCACGTGGCCGAACTGCTGCGGGTGGCGCGCACGATCCTGTCGGGCGTGCTGGCCGGGCAGGCCGAGCTGCTGGCGGACCTGCGGGACGCCTCGTCCGAGAGGAAACCGCCGGGGCGCGCGTCGTCCTAGGTCACCGGCACGGCGGGCGGCTTCGGCGCGAATCCGTCCTCCGGCCGGCGACGCCGTCCCGGCCACCGTGCACCACCTGCCCGGCAGCGCCCTGGGGCCGTATCACGGCACTCCGGCCGCGCCGCCCGGCTCACTCACCCGGACCAGAGCGCCCGCGCTCCGTTCACACCGTGTGCCCGTTCTCCGGCGCGGGTCCGGGGTCCACGCCGACATTGCGGGCGATCCGCAGGGCGTCCTCCAGTTCGTCCTCCGCCACCGCCACCTCATAGGCGTCCTCAGCCTCGTACGCGGCTTCGGCGGCGGCCCGTGCCCGACGCACGCGCTCCCGTACCGCCTCCGTGAAATCGCCCACCCAAGACCTCCGCATCACGATCTGGTTAGCTGCCATGACAACTAGTGAATTGAAGAACTCTTCAATTCTAGGGGCGCGGCAGGCCCCGTACGCCACCCCTGTGGCCTGTGTCGTGTGCCTCTGCCCCCCACGTGCGGGGGAAGGGAGGGCCGTGGAACGGGCGAGCGCTCCTCCGCCGGCCGGCCGCTGTTCCTTCGCCACCATCACCGCACCGGCTCTCCTGTTCACGGCGAGCTTGAGGATGTCGTGCTCCCGTGACGCGAGGGCGGGCTGTGGCCTACGTACACGTGAGGGAACGCCGGTCACGCGGGGCCGCAGCGGGACCAAGCACCAGAGCACAGTGCCCCCGCCGGGCACGAGGGCTCATGCCCGACCGGATCTGCCCGAGGAGCGCGACCTTCCGACCCACCACTTCCGTTTCTTACACGCCTTTGCCGCTTCTCTGCCGTTCCTGTGAAGTACACCCGCCAACATGACGACCGCACCTGAGAAACACCAGGGGTTCGGGGAGTCCGAGGAACCCGGGGCAGAGGAGAGGCCATGAGGTACAGGAGAACGGCGCGGCGTGCGGGTCTGGTCGCGAGCATGATGGCGGTGATGGCTTCGGCGCTGCCGATGGCGACCGCCACCGCTTCCGTGCCCGTGGACGGACGCGCGGCGTCCGCGGCACCCGCCTGGTGCCCGAGCGTGGACGGTCACCAGGTCGACTGCGGCCAGGTGGACCGCCCGCTCGTCGCGGGAAAGCCGAAGCTCGGTACCGTCAAGGTGAGTTACGCGGTCGTACGCCACAGCGCACCCGGTCCCGCCAAGGGCACCGTCGCCGTCAACCCCGGCGGGCCGGGCGAGACCTCGATCGACAAGGCCGAGGCGTTCGCCTGGGGCCTGGAGAGCCTGCTGAAGGACCATGACGTGCTGCTCGTCGACCCGCGCGGCACCGGGGCGTCGCAGCGCGTCCCCTGCGGGGTCACCGACGCCGAGTACCGCTTCGGCACCCGTGCCCAGCAGCGGGCCGCGGTCGAACGGTGCGCCAAGAACCTCGGGCCCAAGGCCGCCGGCTACACCTCGGCGGCCACCGCCGACGACATCGACGCGATCCGGGCCCGCCTCGGCGTACGGAAACTGAGCCTGTACGGGCTGTCCTACGGCACGTACCTGATGCCGGTGTACGCCTCCCGCCACCCCGGGCACGTACGCTCCATCGTGCTGTCCGGCGCCTTCCCCCTCGCGCTCGACCCGCTGGCGCGCCCCAGCGCGCAGGCGGTCTCGTTGAGTCTGCGCCGGGTGTGCGAGCGCGGTGTTCCCGTCGCATGTGACGGGAAGCAGGCCGTGAAGGATCTGGCCACCACGGCCGCGCGGCTCCGCGCCCGGCCCATGACGGTGCCGATCACCAGCGAAGCCGGCCTCTACAAGAAGAGGTTCACCGAGGACAAGCTCGCCAATCTGCTGTTCGAGGCGGCCAGCAGCCAGGTCGGCCTCGAACCGGGCGAGCCCTCGCTGCTCGGCCAACTGCCGAACGCTCTCCACCGTTTCGTGAAGGGCGATGCCGGCCCGCTGAAGAAGCTGGTCCAGGAGGAGGGAGAGACGGGCAGCACGGTGGACCAGGCGCCGTACATCGCGGTCACCTGCAACGACTACCGCAGGGCCTGGTCGAAGGACGCGCCGCGCTCCGTGCGGTGGCGCCAGTACAACGCCGCGCTGGCCTCCGTACGTCCCGGTGAGCACGGTGCGTTCAGCGCCAAGGGCTTCACCGAGGGCACCACGGACGCCGGTGACGTGTGCATCGACTGGCCGCGCGAGAACACTCCTGCCCCGCAGCCCACGAAGCCCAAGCTTCCCGACGTCCCGGTGCTCGTGGTCTCCGGCGACCTCGACGCCAACACGCCCGACGCCAGCGGCGAGAAGGCCGCCGCGCAGTTCCGCGACAGCCGGTTCTTCTCGGTCCGCAACATGGGGCACGTCCCCGAGCTGGAGCCCAGCCGCTGCGTCGCCGACGTCTCCTCGCACTTCCTCCGCACCGGCAAGCCCGGCGACACCTCCTGCATGCGCGCCCTGCCTCCGATCAAGGTCACTCCGGTCCAGGGCTGACGGAGCGGCGCCGTGACGGTGTGGGCAGCCGGAGCGTGGTGCCCGTCATCGCCAGCAGGCTCAGCGTCTCGGTGAAGATGAGCGCCTCGCCGGGCTGCAGCTCCACCTCGGCGACGTCCTCGGGACGCGGCTCCCCATGGGGATCGACGGCGAAGTCGGAGAAGTCGTAGCCGTAGAAGCCGGTCTCCTTGGTGAACGTGGTGACGTGGTCCGCCGAGTAGCGCGCCTCACGGCCGCGCGCCGGGGACTTGGCCTCGTCGAAAATGCGCTCGCGGTGGGAACCACGCACGAACTTCATGCAGCCGGTGCGCTTGGTGGCCGGCGTGAAGGTCGTCCACACGGTGATGTCGATGTACGCGTTCCAGTCCGTCTTCGTCGGCACCAGCTGCGGCTTGCCGGTGGCGTAGCTGTAATCACGGACCTGGTGCCACTCGGTGCCCCGGGATCCGGGGAACTTTGCGAAAAACTCTGTGCGCCACGACAGCACATCGGGCCCGAGGATCGCATTCAGATACGTGAGGATCTTCGGGTGCGTGACGTGGCGCGACAGCTCCGGAATGTCCAGGTGCCGGTCGTAGTTCATGCTGTTGTTGAACACCGAGTGGGTGGTGTCCTGGTTCTTGATGCGCACCTCACGCAGAATCTCGGCTGCCTCGTCGGGCTCGTACAGCTTGACCGGGCCGATGAAGCCGTCCTGCATGAAGCGCGTGATGTCGCCCTTGATTTCCTCGGGAACGATCGCGTCCTCGGCGATCGCCGCCCCCGAGCCCGCGGGCCCGATCTGAGTCTCGGTCATCGTGAGGTAGACGTCCTTTCCGTGATTCCCAAACTCGTCGGAGTCGTCCCGCCACACGGCGCGGTGCGGTCACGGAAAGCACGGAACAGCGGTGCGCCGTGGTGGAATCGACCGGCATACAGGAACGTGCGGTTGCACCATTCAAGGAGCATTCTTCGTGGCCCTGTCCTCACACGGTCCTCGTCGCGTCCTCGACACTCCGGGTTGACAGCCCGCCACCCACCGTCCGATGCTGACGGCTGTCGCGCCCGCTCGGAAAGCCCTTTTCCCGCCGCCGACCAGGGCAGTCCCTACGGCATGCGAGTTCGGCGATAAGGCTTCGAGACGGCACCGGCTGCTACGCCCCGCAGCTCCCCCCAGACAGAGCGAGGAGACCTACGCATGGCCCGGCCGGAAAACCCCGTCAACATCGAGGAAAAGCTGGCCAAAGTGACCGAGCGCTGGTCACCGAAGACGGTTCTTGAAGCGAACGGTCTCGAATTCAGGGCGGTCAAGGTTCAGGGCGAATTTGTTTGGCACCACCACCCCGAGGGCGATGAACTCTTCATCGTCGTCCGGGGCGAGCTGACCATCGACCTCGCGGACCGTCCGAGTGCGGTGGTGGGGCCCGGGGAGATGTTCGTCGTGCCGCGCGGCGTTCCTCACAGGCCGCGTGCCGAGCAGGAGTGCGAGATCGTCGTCATGGATCCGCCGGGGGTCGTCAACACCGGCGAGGCGTCCAGCGACCTGACGGCCGACGAGGAATGGATCTGACGGCTGGTAACGGCTGAAGGTGAGGGTTCGGGCGGCTTGACGTTCGCGGCGTCAGCGCAGACGGCGGCAAGCCGGGACATCGGGGCGGCCTGGCAGTTCCTTGGCCACAACCGCCCCTGAGTACCACTTGCCCCTACCGGAAGCCGAGGTCCGGATCGGTGCCGGCCAGCTCGCTGCTGGCCGCCCAGAGGCGAGCGGCGGCGGCCGGGTCGGTCATGTGGGAGGGGACGGGCTCACGCCGTGGTGCGCCGCGCAGGCCGAAGACCCTCGGTCCCCAGAGCTGTCCTCCCCGCACCTGCGGGTCGAGGACGGCGCGGACGACGGGCCATGCCCCGGCGTCCTTGCCCTGTACCAGGAGTCCGGCGGGCAGAGCGCGCAGCCGTTGGCCGGGGGGTGTCACGCGGACCGGCGGGCGGGAGGGGGTGAGGGAGTCCAGTGCGCCGCCGGGGTGGGCCACCACGCTGAGCACCGTGCTGCCGACCGCGCGCAGGCGGCGGTCGAGCTCGAAGCCGAAGGACATCTGTGCCAGCTTCGATCGGCCGTAGGTGCGCTTGGGCCGGTAGTCCCGGGTCGACTGCAGATCGTTCAGGTCCAGTCGCTCGGACCGTGCCGCGAAGCTGCCCACCGTCACGATGCGGCCTGCCGGCGCCGCGGACAGCAGCGGGGCCAGCCGCTGGGTGAGCGCGAAGTGGCCGAGGTGGTTGGTGCCGAACATCAGCTCGTGGCCGTCCTCGGTCTCCCGGCGCGGCGGGTCGTCGAGCGCGACCCCCGCGTTGTAGACCGCCGCGTCGAGATGCTCGAAATCCAGCCTGTCCACGGCGGTCTTCAGGGACGACAGGTTGGCGAGGTCCAGTGGAAGGTGCCGCACGTGCGCGCCGGAGACGCGCGAGCGGATCGAGGCCTTGGCGGCGTCGGCCTTCGCGGCGTCCCGGCTGCCGAGTACGACGACGGCACCGGTGGCGGCGAGCTGTTCCGCGACGAAGTAGCCGATCCCGGCGTTGCCCCCGGTGACCAGGAAGATCCTGCCCTCGGCGGACGGCAGCCGCTGAACGTCCCACGGTCGGCTCTGGGATGCGGAAGACACGATGACAGGCTCCTTGCGCTCGGGGGCGGCGTGCTCGGGGGAAGCACCAACCCGTCCAAGGTCGCAGCCCGCACCGACACACCGCCGACAGGCATCCGACATCTCTCCGGAGAACTACGGAGAGCACGTACCCCAGCGCTGTCACCACTCGTGAACGTCACCCGACGTGGATCGGGGTGAGGGGGCGGCCAGGTTTTTTCGGTTCCGGAGCAGGTCAGCGAGGTACGCCTCCAGTTCCGGCAGGTAGGAGACGTCGGTACGGAAGTGGCCGTAACCCAGACGGACGGGGCCGTCGTGCCCGCCGGCGGCGGCATCGGACGGCGCGGTGCACAGCCCGTAGGGAACATGAACGTCGTCCATCGTCATGCCCCTCCAGCACCGCCCCGATCCGGCGATCTCCGTGACCTCGGGCATCGAGGACCTGATACTGGGGCTGAACCGATCCAGCCGACGGCTCGCCGAACAAGCCGGGCACGTCCGACGAACCGTCGGAAAGGTCGGCATCGAGCCAGCAGGAGACCCGCCGGAAGCCCCTCAGGACCGCCAGGACAGCCCAGATCGACAGTCGCCCACACAGGGGATGACCTGCGAGAACACTGCTCGGGCGGTGAGTTGCCAGTCGCACCAGGGAGTACCCGTGAAGATGCTCGTCAATGTTCCCGAGACCGTCGTCGCCGATGCCCTGCGGGGGATGGCGGCGGCTCATCCGGAGTTGGTGGTGGACCCGGAGCACCGGGTGGTCGTGCGGCGGGACGCGCCGGTCGCCGGGAAGGTGGCGCTGGTGTCGGGGGGCGGGAGCGGACATGAGCCGTTGCACGCGGGGTTCGTGGGGCCGGGGATGCTGGATGCGGCGTGTCCCGGTGAGGTGTTCACGTCGCCGGTGCCGGACCAGATGGTGCGGGCCGCGGCGGCCGTGGACAGCGGGCACGGTGTGCTGTTCGTGGTGAAGAACTACACGGGTGACGTGCTGAACTTCCGGATGGCGGCGGAGTTGGCGGAGGACGAGGGCATCATGGTCGCCAGTGTGCTCGTCGACGACGACGTGGCGGTGGCCGATTCGACGTACACCGCGGGGCGGCGGGGCACGGGGGCGACGCTGTTCGTGGAGAAGATCGCCGGGGCCGCGGCCGCGGAGGGACAGCCGCTGGAGCGGGTGGAGGCGCTGGCCCGGCGGGTCGTCGAGGGGTCGCGGAGCTTCGGGGTGGCGCTGGCGCCGTGCAGCACCCCCGCCAAGGGCGGTCCGACGTTCGACCTGCCCGAAGGGGAGCTGGAGCTGGGCGTCGGCATCCACGGCGAGCCGGGGCGGGAGCGGCGCGCGATGATGACGTCCCGGGAGATCGCCGACTTCGCGCTGGACGCCGTCCTGGAGGACCTGCGGCCGAGGCTGCCGGTACTGGTACTGGTCAACGGGATGGGCGCGACCCCGCTGCTGGAGCTGTACGGGTTCGGCGCGGAGGTGCACCGGGTGCTGGAGGAGCGGCAGGTGGCGGTGGCCCGTACGCTCGTCGGCAACTATGTGACGTCGTTGGACATGGCGGGCTGTTCGGTCACGTTGTGCCAGGTGGACGAGGAACTGCTGCGGTTGTGGGACGCGCCGGTGCGGACGCCGGGGCTGCGCTGGGGCTGCTGAGGCGGGCGGTGCCCGGCGTGCCACGGGGCCGTCGTGGGTGTCGTGTGTCGTGGCCTACGGCGTGTTCCGCCGCACGGTGGGCACCATGAGTACGCACGTGCCCCATCCGTACCCCCGAGCAGAGGAGCACCCCGTGCCCGAAACGGCCCTGGACGCCGCGTTCTTCGTCCGCTGGCTGGCGGCCTGCGCCGCGTCGGTCGAGCGGGAGGCCGACCGCCTCACCGATCTGGACGCCGCGATCGGCGATGCCGACCACGGCAGCAACATGCGGCGCGGCTTCACCGCCGTCACCACCCTGCTGGAGGAAGAGACCCCGCGGACCCCCGGCGCCGTGCTGACCGCCGCCGGACGGCAGCTGGTCTCGACGGTGGGCGGCGCCTCCGGGCCGCTCTACGGGACGCTGCTGCGGCGCACCGGCAAGGCGCTCGGCGACGCGCCCGCGGTCGGGAGGGAGGAGCTGCGCACGGCGCTGCGGGCGGGGGTGGACGCGGTGGCGCAGCTCGGTGGCGCGGCGCCCGGCGACAAGACCATGCTCGACGCGCTCGTACCGGCGGTGGAGGCCCTGGGCGCCTCGTTCGGGGAGGCGGCCCGCGCCGCCGAGAAGGGCGCGCTGGCGACCGTGCCGTTCCAGGCCCGCAAGGGGCGGGCGAGTTATCTGGGCGAGCGCAGCATCGGGCACCAGGACCCGGGGGCGACGTCCTCGGCCCTGCTGTTCGCTGCCCTGGCGGAGGTGGCGTCATGAGCGGTGGTACGGAGGCGGCGCGGGTCGGGATCGTGCTGGTGTCGCACAGCGCCCCGGTGGCGGAGTCGGTGGCGGCGCTGGCCGCGGGGCTGGCCGGTGGTGGCACGGCGCCGGTCGCGGCCGCCGGCGGCACCCCGGACGGCGGTCTCGGCACCAGTGCGGAGCTGATCGTCCGGGCGGCGCGGTCGGTGGACGAGGGGGCCGGTGTGGCGCTCCTGGCCGATCTGGGCAGTGCGGTGCTGACGGTGAAGACGCTGCTCGCCGAGGGTGACGAGTTGCCCGAGGGGTCCCGGCTGGTGGACGCGCCGTTCGTGGAGGGCGCGGTGGCCGCCGTGGTCACCGCGTCGGCGGGCGCGGACCTGGCCGCGGTCGCGGCGGCGGCCGGGGAGGCGTACGACTACCGCAAGCGGTGAGGGGTCAGGGTTTGCGGGCGACGGCGGCGTAGCAGGCGGCCTCGGCGTCGGTGATGTGTGTGGTGTCCCCGGGGCTGTCGGGGCGCCACTGGTGGGAGAGGGTGATGCCCGGTTCCAGCAGTTCCCAGCCGTCGAAGAACCGGGTGAACTCGGCGCGGGTGCGGAGCTGGAGGTCCGTGCCCGCGTCCCGGTAGATCGTGATGATGTGGCCCATGGCCTCGGGGGCGAAGTCGGCCGTGGCATGGGTCACGGCGAGGGTGCTGCCGCTGGGCAGCGCGTCCTTGAGGGTTTCGACGACGGTGCGGGCGCGGTCGCGGCCGTCGTCGGTGACGAAGTGCAGGAGGGCGTTGAGGCTGAGGGCCGTGGGGCGGCCCAGGTCGAGGGTGCCCAGGAGCTGGGGGGAGCGGAGGATGCTCCCGGGGTCGGTGGCGTCGGCCTGGACGTAGGCGGTGCGTCCTTCGGGGGTGCTGCGCAGCAGGGCGGCGGCGTGGGCGAGGACGATGGGGTCGTTGTCGGTGTAGACGACGCGGGAGTCCGGGGCGATGCCCTGGGCGATGTCGTGGAGGTTGGGGCGGGTGGGGATGCCGGTGCCGATGTCGAGGAACTGGCGCATGCCCGACTCCACGAGGAACCTGGTGGCACGGTGCATGAACTCGCGGTTGACGCGGGCGGCGACCAGGGCCGCGGGGAAGACGTCCAGGACGCGGCCGGCGGCCTGCCGGTCGGCGAGGAAGTTGGTCCTGCCGCCGAGGAAGTAGTCGTAGATCCGGGCGGAGTGGGCCCGGTCCAGCCGGAGGTCCACCACGGGTCCGTCGTGTGCGCTCATCGTGCTTCCCCCTCGTGGCCGGGCGCCGCGCTCGGGCGGTGCGGTGCCGCGGGGCACTTGGTGCCGTGCGGCTTCGGCCTCCTGCCCGGTACGCGGCGGATCATGCGGGGGCGCGGCCCCTTGTGCCGTACGCCGGGTGGTGCGCGCGGTGTCCCACCGGTCACCTGCGGCGGAACCCCGTCACCCGTAGTCATATGAATACCCGAAAGAAGAATTCTTGGCCCTCGGTGCCACAAACGGCCCCTGTGTGCGGTTCATTGGAACCTGAGGGCAACAGTCCTCCCGCTGCCCCGGCACACCGGTTGTCCCGCGGGCGGCGGTGCACGGCGATCGGAACGAGGACGTCTCGTGAACGCAGACCGGGACCGCCCCCAGACGGCGTACGCGCGGGCGCACGCCCGGCCGGCGGCAGGGGCCGCGCTCCCCCGCCGCCGGTGTGCGACCGCGCCTCGCACGCGGTGGCGACAGGCCCCGTACGCCCGCGAGGGGCGCCCATGAGCGGGAACGGCCCCTCCGCGGCGCGCCGCTCCGAGCACCGGATGTCCCTCACCTTCGAGGCGTTCCACGCGACCCACGCCCGCAAATGGCTGACGTACGCGTATCTCCACACCGGCAGCGGGGACACGGCCCGCGAGGTGACCCGCGCCGCGTTCCGGCAGCTGGAGGTGCTGTGGCCGCACGCGCTGCGGCAGGCGTCGGTGGAGGCGTTCGCCTGGTCGGTCCTCAAGGAGCAGGTGGTGGACCGGCTCTACGACCACGAGCGGCCCACCGCGCTCACCGGGACCGCGGCCTTCGCCGTCGTGGCGCACGCCCTGTTGCGCGAGTGCCAGCAGCAGTTCGCGCTGTTGGAGAGCCAGTTGGGGCTCTATTCGGCGATCGCGCGGCTGCCCGAGCGGCAGTGCGACGTCATCGTGCTGCGCCATGTCATCGGCTACAGCGACGCGCAGATCGGCGCGCTGCTCGGCATCGACGAGGCCACCGTCCGCTCGCACGCCAGCCGCGGCCGCCGCAAGCTCGCCGCGGCCCTCGGCATGGAGGTCCAGGAGCACACCCGGGACGGCCCGCCCGGCCGGGCCCCCGGACACCCGCAGGACTGACACGAGGAGAGAAGGATCATGCCGCCCACGGACCCCACCGGCCGGCACGGCAGCCTCGACGCGCTGCTGGACGCCGCCGCCGAGATGGCCGGCATCGACGACCTGGCCGGCTTCGGTGATCTCGCCGGCCTCGGCGTACTCGAAGAACCGGGCGGGGACGACGGCCCGCACCGCCCCGCCGGAGCGCACCGCCCCGACCGCGGCGCGCCCACCGTCTACCTCAGCGCACGCGACGAGGCCACCCATGAACTCGACCTGGCCTGCGCTCTGGTGGTGAACGCCGCGGCCGCCGCCGCCAGCCTGGAACGGCTGGTGGACGACCACCGCATCGACCCCGAGGGCGCGCTGGTCTTCGCCTGTCTGCTGCACATCACGGGGCGCACGCGGGCGGCGCACTTCTGGTGGCACTTCGGTGCCGGCGCCGGCAGCAGGACCGCCGCGTACTGCCTCTATCTCGCCCACCGCAGGGACGGCGAGTTCCGCGACGCGGCCCACTGGCGACGGCAGGCCGCGCACACGCCGGACGAGGAGCGGCGCGCGGTCCCGGCGTTCGACGAGCACCAGCTGCTGCCGGACGAGGCCCGGCACAATCTGCTCGTCCAGTGGCACAGCGGGCTCGCCCCCACGCTGCCCGCCGCACTGGAGCACGTCATCAACCGGTTGACGGTGGAGGGGGACGACGAGGACTTCGGCGAGATCCCGCGCCCCTCCCCCACCCTGGTCCGCGACCTGGGGCGGGCCCGCCCGCCCCAGGTCAGAGGAAGGTGACGCCCTGGGCCAGCGGCAGGTCCGCCGAGTGGTTGACGGTGTTGGTGGCGCGGCGCATATAGGCGCGCCAGGCATCGGAGCCCGCCTCGCGCCCGCCCCCGGTCTCCTTCTCCCCGCCGAACGCGCCGCCGATCTCCGCGCCCGAGGTGCCGATGTTGACGTTGGCGATGCCGCAGTCGGAGCCGTCGGCGGCCAGGAAGCGTTCGGCCTCGCGCTGGTCGCGGGTGAAGATGCTGGACGACAGGCCCTGCGGCACGTCGTTGTTGAGGGCGATGGCCTCGTCGAGGGTGCGGTAGGTCAGGACGTACAGCAGGGGCGCGAAGGTCTCGGTGCGGACGATCGCGGTCTGCCGCGGCATCCGGACGACGGCGGGGCGGACGTAGACGGCGTCGGGCGCCCCGTCGGCGGGGCAGCGGTCGCCGCCGGTGAGGACGGTGCCGCCGTCGGCGCGGGCGGCGGCGAGGGCCTCGGTCAGCGCCGTGTGGGCGGCGGGGCGGACGAGGGGGCCGACGAGGGTCGCGGGGTCGAACGGGTCGCCCACCGGGAGCTGTTCGTAGGCGCGTACGACGCGGGCCGTCAGCTCGTCGGCGATGTCCTCGTGGACGATCAGGCGGCGCAGGGTGGTGCAGCGCTGGCCGGCGGTGCCCGCGGCGGCGAAGACGACGGCGCGGACGGTGAGGTCGAGGTCGGCGGAGGGGGTGACGACGGCGGCGTTGTTGCCGCCGAGTTCGAGCAGCGCCCGGCCGAAGCGGGCGGCCACGCGCGGGGCGACCTGCCGTCCCATCCGTACCGATCCGGTGGCGCTGAGGAGGGCCACCCGTGGGTCGGCGGCGAGCCGTTCGCCGAGGGCGGGGCCGCCGAGCAGCAGCCGGTGCACGCCGGGCGGGGCGCCGGTGCCGGCGGCGGCGCGGGCCAGCAGGGTGTGGCAGGCCAACGCGGTGAGCGGGGTCAGCTCGGACGGTTTCCAGACGACGGGGTCGCCGCAGACCAGGGCGATCGCGGTGTTCCAGGACCAGACGGCGACGGGGAAGTTGAAGGCGGTGAGGACGCCGGCGACGCCGAGCGGGTGCCAGGTCTCGGAGAGCCGGTGGCCGGGGCGTTCCCCGGCGATGGTGCGGCCGTGGAGCTGCCGGGAGAGCCCGACGGCGAGGTCGCAGACGTCGGTCATCTCCTGTACCTCGCCCAGCGCCTCGGAGCGGATCTTGCCGGCCTCGAGGGTGACCAGGTCGGCGAGGTCCTCGCGGTGCTCGGTGATCAGCGCGCCGAGCCGTTTGACGAGGGCGCCGCGCCGCGGGGCGGGCACCGTGCGCCACTGAAGGAACGCGCGGTGGGCCTCGGCCACGGCGGCGTCGGCCTCCGCGGGGGTGGTGGCGGGCAGCAGGGCGAGGGTGCCGCCGGTGAGCGGGGTGCGGGCGGCGAGGGTGCCGTCGGGGGCGGGGCCCTCGGGTGCGGCGAAGATGCCGTGGGCCTCGGGGTCGGCGCCGCAGCGGCGCAGTGCGGACCTGGCGCGCTCGCGGAGCGCGGCGGTGTCGGGCACACGCACGTGAGGGGTGGTGGTCATGGGCGGGCTCCTCGGGGGTCGTGGGGCGCGGGCGGTGTCATGCGCTGCGCCCTCGCCGGTGGGTGTGCGCCCCGGTGCCTCGGGGTCAGATGATGTGGGCCTCGGGGCGGGTGGCGGTGAGGTCGCCGCTGAAGCGGGCGGCGGAGAGCGGGCCGATGTCGAGGAACGGTTCCCGGCCGAGGTAGAGGTCGCGGACGACCTCGCCGACGGCGGGGGCCTGGAGGAAGCCGTGGCCGGAGAAACCGGTGGCGTACAGGAAGCGCCCGCCGTGCGCGGCGGTGCGGGGCGCCTCGCCGATCAGCGCGTTGTGGTCGGGGGTCACCTCGTAGAGCCCGGCCCAGCCGCCGGTGACGGGTACTCCGGCGAGGGCGGGGGCGCGGCGGGCGGCGGCCGCGCGGAAGGGGCGCAGCCACTCGGTGGTGAACCGGCGGTCGAAGCCCGGCCGTTGCGCGGGATCGGAGAGGCCCATGAGGAGGCCGTCGGCGCCGTCGTTGTGGAAGTAGAGGGTGGAGCGGTAGTCGAGGGTGAAGGGGAGCCGGGGCGGTACGGGGCACAGCGGTCCGGTGAAGGCGATCTGGCGGCGCAGCGGGGTGACGGGGAGGCAGACGCCCGCCATCGCGCCGACGGTGGCGGACCATGCCCCCGCGCAGCAGATCACGGCGGAGGTGCGCACGGTGCCGTACGGGGTGCGGACCGCGTACCCGTCCGGGCCTTTGGCGGCCGGGTCGATCGCGGTGACCGGGCAGCCGGTGCGGACGGTCGCGCCGAGCCGCCGCGCGGCGCGCAGATATCCGTCGACCGCGGCCCGGGGGCGGGCGTGCCCGTCGTCCGGGCTGTACGCGGCGGCGGTGAACGCCCCGGGGTCGAGATAGGGGCACAGTGCGTGGGCCTCCCGGGGGGTGATGATGCGGCTGGGGACGCCGTAGGTGTTCTGGAGGGTGACGCCCGCCTCGAACGTGGCGAGTTCGCCGGGGCCGTCGAGGAGGAAGAGGTATCCGACGGTCTCCAGGGTGATGTCGGCGCCGGGGCGCCGGCCGAAGTCGCGCCAGGCGTCCAGGCTGCGGCGGCCGAGCTGGATGTTGAGCGGATCGGAGAACTGGGCGCGCACCCCGCCGAGGGGTTTGCCGGACGAGCCGGAGGCGGGCCGGTCGCGCTCCAGGAGGAGCACCTCTCCGGCGCCGGCCTCGGCGAGGTGGAACGCGACACTCGCGCCGATGACACCGCCGCCGATGATCACGACGTCGGCCCGTCCGGGGACGGGGACACTGGGAACGCTGGGAGCCATCCGGGCCGCCTTCCCTTCTGCGTGGTCCTTGGGTGGAGGGTGAGGAGGGAGTGGGACGGGGTCACTCATGATGGTGGCGCGCCGGACCCCATGCGTCCATGCGCGCCCGCCGGACACGACCGGCCGGATCCGTTCCTCGCGGCCGTACGGAAGGCTGCCCGGTCTCCCGGGGCGTGCCCGTCGTCACCACGGCCCGGTCGCGGACCGTTCACCCGGATGACATGTGTGATCACTTTCTGGCACAGTGTCCCCCGGCCCGGACAAGGGCCTCCTCAACCGGACGGAAGGGAAGAACGGGAACACCATGCGGAAGAACCTCATGCAGCGCGTCGGCACCGTGTCGGCGGTCGCGATCGGCAGCCTGGCACTGGTCGCGGTGGGCGCCTCCCCGGCCGCGGCGTCGGCCACCGGCTGCACGGGCAACGCGGGGATGACGGACGGATCGGGTTCGGTCTGCCTCGACGTCAAGGGAACGAAGCTGAAGGTCGATTCGTTCACCCTCCGCAAGAAGTCCAACAACCGCGCATGGACCGACAAGCCGGTCGTGACGGCGGGCTCCTACAAGTGGACCGGCCCGTCGAAGACCGCCCGCCGCACCCAGACCATCAGCGTCAGCCACACCCTGAACAAGAGCTTCCCCAACAACACGCGGATGTGCGGCTACTGGAGCAAGTTCCCGAACAAGAAGGCGTGCATCACCATTCACAACTGATCGCTCGGTGACGGGGGCGGGCGCCGTTCCGGTACCACCGCATCGTGGCGCCGCTGCTGGGAATCCCGCGGACATCGTTGCCGCGTTCGAACCGGGGCACCGTACAGGCACGCCCTTTCGTCGACCACGGTGTCGAACACTTCAAGCCAGAAGGCCGGCAGGGCATCCCTCACCCCTGGCGGACCACCCCACTCGCCGTCGCGTCCCTACGGGCAGTGGCCAGGCTGTGGCGGACCGGGGCGTAGTGGGCGGCCACGGCTGTGGCGAAGGCGGTCGCGTCGCGGGTGCGGGCGGCCTCGGCGATGCGGCGGTGGGTGGCGGCGGTGTGGCGGGCGTCCTCGGGGGTGAGGACGCCGAGGCGGGGGGCGAGGGTCTCGTAGGCGTCGCGGAACGCCTGGGAGAGGCGGCGGAGGAGGTCGTCGCCGAGTGGTTCGGCGAGCAGGGCGTGGAAGGCGCGGTCGGCGGCGGCGCGGCCGTCGCGGGTCGGACGGGACTCCATCTCCGTCACCAGGGTGTCCAGGGTGTCCAGTTGGGCGGGGGTGAGGGAGGTGACGATGCGTTCCGCGTGGCCGCGTTCGAAGAGTTCGCGCAGGTCCACCAGGTCGGCGCAGGTGCGCAGGTCGTGGTCGGGGTCGAGGAGGGCGCGGAAGGTGATGCTCTCGACCAGCGCGGACAGGCCCAGCCCGCCGACATAGGTGCCGTGGCCGTGCCGTACCTCGACGATGTCGAGGGCGGACAGGGTCCGGACGGCCTCGCGGACGCTGGAGCGGCTGGTGCCGAGGGCGGCGCAGAGTTCGGCCTCGGTGGGCAGCGGGTCGCCGGGGCGCATCCGGTGGTCGAGCATGTACCGCTTGATCTCCTCGGCGACCTCCGTGCGGAGGGACACCCGACCGCGGCGTTGTCGCGGCACCCCAGGACGCGGCATCCCGTCCCCTCTCCCTCTGTACGGCCGGTCCGCACCCTACCAACCGCGGATCGGACATCAGATGTCCGAACTCCGGGTCGCTGGACGGCGGTTACCGTTCCGTACGCGTACGGAGGCGCGCCGCGCCGGCGCGATGTGGGCCGGAAGGCGACGGAACACGGCGGGATCGCAGCGGCCGGGGCCGCGGCCTCCGGTGGCGGCCCGCCGGGACGCGCTCAGGCCGCCGGGTCCCCGGGCTCCGCGGGGTCGTCCACCAGCGGCGGCCAGGTGGGGCGGCCGGCGGCGGGGACGGCGGCCAGGGCATGACCGACCGTCGGATAGCAGGAGAAAACGCCCAGCGACTGGGTGCCGACGAGCAGACGCAGCATCCGGACGCCGAGGGAGGCCAGGAGCAGGCGCCCCTCCAGCCTGCGGCACAGCCACTCCAGGGCCAGCAGGCAGCTCAGGCCCCGGGAGTCGCAGAAGCGCAGGGCGGTCAGGTCGAGCACCAGAAACCGGTGGCCGGCCGAGACGACGGACCGCGCCTCGGCGAGGAATGCCTCCTCGGTGCGCAGGTCCAGCTCACCGGTGACCCTCAGGACCGCGCACTCCTCCGTCTGCACGATCGCAGTGACCGCCAACGACCGCATGTCGGAACTCATGCCGACCAGCCTAAGCGCCCCTGTGCGCCCTGCCCCCGCCCCGTTCCCCCGGCGCATGCGCCGCACGCACCGGCACGATCACAGGGCGCACCCTCCGTCCCGGGCCTCCCGGAGGCACGACGTCGCAGGTCGGCGCGGTGTCCCCGCTGCCGGGGCAGCCGCCGCCCACCCTCTCCGGAAGTCCTCACGAGTCACCACGATCCCACACAGCCGCACAGCTCCCGGCGCCGGGCCGGGGCGGCCTGAGGGGCGGCGCCACGCCGCGGGGAGGACGGGATAGAAAGGAGACATGGACGAACCGACGCTTCCGCCCGGGAGCCACGACGCCGGGTGCCGTGCCACCGGGGACGACGACGTCGCCGCGGTGACCCGCGCCGTCCTGGCCGCCTCCCGTGTCCTGGTCGCGGTCTCCGCCCGTTCGCTGGCGGCCGCCGGGGACCGGGTCACGCTGCCGCAGTTCCGGCTGCTGGTGACGCTGTCCGCGCACGGTTCGGCCAAGCTCGTCGAGATCGCCGACCGGCTCGGCGTCAATCCGTCCACGGCGATGCGGATGGTCGACCGGCTGGTCGCCTCCGGCCTCGCCGAACGGCGGCTCAATCCGGGCGACCGCCGTGAGACGCGGCTGGCGCTGACCGCCGAGGGGCAGCGGATCGTCGACGAGGTCACCGCGCGCCGG
>NZ_JCANQV010000064.1:0-24041 GCF_059553635.1 Candidatus Streptomyces philanthi | reverse complement strand
CAGGGGAGGCCCCGCACCGTATGGTGCGGGGCCTTTCTGCGTTCCGGGACAATTCCCCGGCACGGAAGTCCTCAGCCATGGTCCGGCCTCGGCGGGTTGGTGAGGGCGGCGACCGCCTCGTTGATGGGGGTGGGGCCGGAGATGAGTTCCAGGGTGAGGCCGGCGCTGGCGGGGGCGGCGAGCAGGGCGACGAGGACGGCGGCCACGTCCACGCGGTCCACTTCACCGACGCCGGTGGTCGCGGCGAGGTGGACCCGGCCGGTGCCGGGGCCGTCGCGGAACCACGAGGGCCGCAGCACGGTGCAGTCCAGGTCCGGGCGGGACAGCAGATTCTCGTCTGCCTCGCCCTTGGCCCGCAGATAGGTCTCGATGAGCGGGTTCTTCGGATAGCGGCCGGCGGGGTCGGCTCCTATCGACGAGAGCATGACGTAGCGGCGGACGCCCGCGCGTTGTGCCGCGTCCGCGAGCGTGAGGGCCGCGTCGCGATCGACGGGGTGCGGCCGGCCCGGAGCCTCGGCCAGGCCCGCGCCGGCCGCGTAGAGCACCGCGTCCGCGCCGGTGAGCCGCTCGGCGAACTGCTTCGTCGTGGCGGTGGCCAGGTCGAGGAGAACCGGTCGGGCTCCGGCGGCCCGGACGGCGTCGGTCTGTTCAGGGCGTCGGACGATGCCGGAGACCCGGTCGCCCCGGGCCGCGAGGAGCCGGGACGCCGTGCGGGCGACGCGGCCGTGAGCGCCTGCGATAGCAACATACACACAGCCGAGAGTAGCGGTATGTGTACGATGTGTTCAGTAGGCTGCTTCGGGGGCGGCGCGGGTTTCCTGCCGGACCTCCGACGCCAAGCGTTGATCACCCGCTGAGACGACCCCGCTCGCCCGCTGCCGAGGGCCGCCCCCTGCCTTCCTCACGACCCGCCGCGCTGCCCGGGGACGAGGGGCAGGAGGGCGGTCGGCGCGGTGCTACGACCGCCGACACGGCACGGCAGGAGGACCATGACTGCGACCGATGAGACCCTTCCCCTTCACCGGCTGACGTTCGTGGAACCAGGCCCGCCCCAGCGCGTCACACTGCCCGACGGCACGCCCGTCTGGCACTTCACCCGATATGACGACGTCCGCCAGGTGATGGCCGATGACCGGTTCACCCGTGCCCTGCTGCCCGTCACGTCGGCCTCGCCGCTCCTCGACACCCCCGAGGCCATGCCCAAGCAGGACGGCGCCGGGCATCTGCGGTTGCGCCGCACCGCCAAAGGGGTGTTCACCCCTCGTGCGATCGACCGCATGACACCCATGGTCGCCGAGGTGACCGACCGGTTCGTCGCCGAACTCGTCGGTCACGGCCCGTCCGTGGACCTCGTCGACCACTACAGCAGGCCGCTGCCCATCGCCGTCATGAACGAGCTGTTCGGAGTACACGATGTGGACGACGACCGGCTGCTGCGCTGGAACCAGCTCGCCTTTCCCGAGCCCTCGGTCCCCAGGAGCGAAACCGCCGAGGTCGCGGAGGAGTTCACCGCGTTCGTCACCCGATTGATGACCGAGCGCCGACGTGCTCCGGGCCCGGATCTGGTCAGCACCCTGGTGCAGGCCGCCGATCGCGAGGGCGGCATTCCCGAGCCTCAACTCGTCAACTTCATCACCACGTTGATGGTGGCCGGCTACGACACCACGATGACCATGCTGGGCAATGCCCTGCTCTATCTCTTGAGCGAGCGCCCGCAGGAGTGGGTCCGCCTGGGCTCCGACGAGGCGGCGGCCGGGGTGCTGGCGGATCGTCTGACGCACCTGATCCCGCTCAACGACCCCGAGAAACGGTTCAACCCGCTGCGTGTCGCCGAGGACGTTGAGGTCGGTGGGACGCTCGTCAAGGCCGGTGATCTCGTCACACTCGATCGTGGCGCGGCCAACCGAGACCCCGCGGTCTTCTCCAGCGACCCGTTCGCCGATCTGTTCGCCCCGTTGGAACGTCCCACTCTGGCCTTCGGGGGAGGGCAGCACTACTGCATGGGTGTCTCCCTGGCCCGTACGGAACTCCGCCTCGCCCTGCACCGGTTGGCCGCCCGCCTCCCGGACCTGCGTCTGACCGTGCCGGTCGACACCCTTGAGTGGCGTACCAGCGCACTCACCCGCAGCCCCCTGCATCTGCCCGCGACCTGGTAGGCGCCTTGCCGGATCTGTCGGGGGCGGTGGCTCGGCCGAGGACGTGCCCAGCCGCCGGGAGTTGGCCGGGGCCGGGCGGCGGCGCGGCGAGGAGGCGCGTGAGCCGTCGGGACGATGACGGCGCCGAGGTGTCGCCGTGCAGGGCGATGGCCGGGTGAGAGGAGCTGCGCGGAGGCCGCCCGGGGTGCGTAGGCCGCCCGTGGTCAGTGCGACGCGGGCGTGTCAGGTGGTCCGGTCCGGTGGGACGGCGGTGCGGGGTGATGGCCGGGGAGACCGGTGCCGCCGAGGTGGGTCAGCAGGGTGGACAGGTGGCCGATGTCCTCCTGGGCCCACGAGGGCGCGGCGAAGATCTCGGCGGCGGTCCGCTCGGCGGTGGCGCGCATCTCGGTCAGGCGCGCGCGGCCGGTGTCGGTCAGTGCCGCGTAGGCCACGCGGGCGTCGCGGGCGTCCTTCTCGCGTGTGACCAGCCCGATCCGTTCCAGGGGCGCCAGCCCACGGGTTACCCCGGAGGCGGTCAGTCCCAGTGCCTCGGCGAGGTCCACCCGGCGCATCCGGCCGCCGGGTGCCCGGCCCAGGTGCAGCAGCATCGTGAAGTCGGCCAGGCTGACCCCGTGCAGCCCTCCGAGGCTCGCGTCGAACCGCCTGACCAGGGCCGTCTGGGCCCTCAGAAGACGCAGCGTGGCGTCCAGCGCATCTGTCATTGCCACCTCCTTGACCACTCAAGTGTATCGCCGGTTTGAGTGGCCAAGGAGGTGTTTCCTCGGGGGCCCGGGGGAGTCACCGGGGCCGGGGTCAGGGGGTGGTCCGTCCGTCGTGACGCTCAGCGGGACGGAGAGCCCGCCTGGACCGGATCGCGGGGTGCGAAGTGGCCGGGCGGCGAGGGCGCGGTGGCGGGGTCAGGCGTTCTTCTGGGCGGCGGCGCGGCGCTGCCGTTTGCCCAGTGGTGCCTGGGAGCGGTCCTCGGCCTGGGACCTGAGGTTCTTGTAGCCGTAGCCGCGCGCGGTCAGCCATGCCTTCGCCGCCTCTTCGGCGCGTTCGGTCGCCTCCAGGATGTCCTCCTCTTCCTCGCCGGAGTCCTGGAAACGGAAGGTGAAGGCGGAACGCGCCGCAAGGTCGTAACTGAGGTGTCCCTCGGGCGTGAAAGCGGCGTGGAGGATGTTGTGCTCCTCGGCGCGGGACAGGAGTTCGGCCCGCTGATCGGTGGTGAGTCCGTCGAAGACGCCGCGGACCATGATGTGGAAGGTGCGAGTACTCATCCCATGACATTAGCCAGCGGGATCGGCGGGCTCCACCGCGTTTCGGAAGCGGCCTTCTGGTCGTGCTGAACCGGATCGGGGTGCTTGGTACTGAGGGTGATACCGACGGCGCCGGTGGGTGAAGGCGGTAATGCCGCTTGTCTTGGTTCGGAGCGTCCGTTCTACGCCGGACGGGTGATGCGCTGGAACGTGGGCCGGAGTGCCTTGGGAGAGGCCCGTACAAGGGCCCGTGGCAGTGGAAATCCCTCGTTGCGGGGTGGGTTGCGGTCGCGGGGGTGGAGGAATGACGGGAGGCTGTGAGGGGAGCGTGGTTCGCCTCGCACATGCGGCGTGCGGGGGTGAGCGCGCCGGACAGGAAGGCGGCGGCCATGGCAGCGGTGCCGGACAGGGAGCGGGAACGGAGCGTCCACGACAGCGGACCGGTCGTCGGTGAAGCCTTGTTCGTCGGGCTGGCGCTGATGGTGACCGGGCCGCTCAGTGTTCTTCTGGGCATTACCGGTATTACGCGCGACAGCCTGTTTTCCCCTCCCGGGCATTTCGCCTACCGGTTCGACCTCACCACCTGGGGGTGGATTCACCTCGTGGTCGGGGTGGCGCTCTTTCTCGTGGGTGTCGGGATTCTGCTCGGCAAGGGGTGGGCGCGCGGAGCCGCGATCGCGCTGGTGGCGATCAGTCTGGTCACCCAGTTCATGTTCATTCCGTACTACCCGGTGTGGTCGATCATCGTGATGGCCATCGACCTCCTCATTGTCTGGGCGCTGAGCAGGTCGTTCCATCCCGCGGCGAGCGGCAGCCGGTGAAGCCGGCCGGCCGTTCGCCGGACGGAGCGGCCGGGGTCAGGGCCGAGGGGGACGGTGGTCTTCGAGGAGGTGCGGAGACGCGTCGTGCGGTGAGCGGAAGGTTCTCCGGTACGCCTGGGGGGTGGTGCCGGTCAGGCGGTGGAAGTGGTGGCGGAGGGTGGCGGGGGTGCCGAGGCCGGTGCGGTCGGCGATCCGGCCGATGGGGAGGTCGGTGGTTTCGAGGAGTTCGCGGGCCCGGTGGACACGGGCGCGGAGGAGCCATTGCAGGGGCGTGGTACCGGTCTGCGTACGGAAATGACGGTTGAGGCTGCGGATGCTCATCGCGGCGTGGTGGGCGATGTCCGCCAGGGTGAGCGGCTGGTGGAGGTGGCGTTCCATCCAGGCGAGGGTGGGTTGGAGCGCCGTGCCGGCGGATTCGGGTGCGGGGTGCTCGATGAACTGGGCCTGACCGCCGTCGCGTTGCAGCGGCATGACCACGCGCCGGGCGGTCGCGGCGGCGATGTCGGCGCCGAGGTCGCGGCGTACCAGGTGGAGACAGAGGTCGAGTCCGGAGGCGATGCCCGCGGAGGTGGCCAGGTCACCGTGGTCGACGAACAGGACACTGCCGTCGACCTCGATGCGCGGGTGGCGTCGGGCGAGTTCCCGGGCGTACTGCCAGTGGGTGGTCGCGCGACGGCCGTCGAGGAGGCCGGTGGCGGCGAGGGTGAAGGCGCCGATGCACACGGACGCGAGGCGGGCGCCGCGGTCGGCCGCCGCCAGCAGGGCCTCCCTCACCGGGTGGGGGAGGGGATCCAGGAATCCCGCGTGGCCGGGGACGATCACGGTGTCGGCCTCGGCCACGGCGTCCAGGCCGTAGGGGGCGTGCAGGCGGAAGGCGCCGTACTCGGGTGAGGTGGTGACGGTGCGGGTGGCGGCGCAGACGCGCACGTCGTAGTGGGGACGGTCGCCGGTCCGGCCCGCCTCTCCGAAGACCTGGCCGGGCAGGGACAGCTCGAAGGGCAGGACCCCGTCCAGCGCGAGAACCGCGACAGCGTGCATGGCCAGAATTTAACGTACCTCGGCATTCAGGCCACTCGTGGGTGGGGCCGCGCGGTCGCAGGATCGGGGCATCCCCGTTCGTACCGACCCGAGGAGTCCGGATCATGGACCGTCCCCTGCCCGACTGGCACGCCGCGTTCGACCTGCCGCGGAGCGCGCTGTCCGTTTCCGCCCTGCGCTTCGCCGAGGAGAACGAGGAACCGTTCCTCCTGCGGCACAGCGTCCGCAGCTATCTGTTCGCCCGCGCGCTCGCGGACCGGCGGGGTATGCGGGGCGGGAGGGACTACGACGACGAGCAGGTGTTCCTGGGCTGTGTGCTGCACGATCTGGGGCTGTCGGAGAGGGGCAACGGCAGTCAGCAGTTCGAGGTGGACGGCGCCGACCTGGCGGCGGGCTTCCTGCGCGGACACGGGGCCGACGAGCACACCGTCGCCGTGGTGTGGGACGCCGTCGCGCTGCACACCTCGGCGGGGATCGCCTCGCGCAAGGGCCCCGAGATCGCCGTCGTCCAGGCCGGGATCGCCGCCGATGTCCTGGGGAAGGACAAGGACGACCTGCCGGACGGTTTCGCCGACCGGGTCCACGCCGTTTTCCCCCGCGACGACCTCGCCCATGCCCTGAGCGAGGCGATCGCGGCGCAGGCCCTCGCCAATCCCGCGAAGGCGTCGCCCCTCAGCTTCCCCGGGCAGGTCCTGCGGCCCCGGCTCCCGCACGGCGCGCTGCCGGACTGGTACGACCTGGTCGAGCGCGCCGGCTGGGGCGACCGCCCCCTCGCGGCCCGTTCCGCCGCCCTGGCCGCCCTCACCCCCGACCGGCTGCCCGGCCTCTTCCGGCACTTCCTGGAGGCCGGGGACCTCGGCGGACTCGTCTCCCTCTACGAACCGGCCGCCGTCCTCGCCCATGGCCCCGACGCGACCGTCACCGGTACCGCGGCCATCACCGGGCAGCTGCGCGCCTACATCGAGCGCGGTGTCCGCTTCTCCTTCCGCGCCGGCACGCTCCACACGGCGGGCGACATCGCCGTGCTGTCCCACACCGCGACGATCACCGGCCTGACCCCGGGCGGCGCGCCGCTGACCTGCGACACCACGGACGTCCTGCGCCGGCAGGCCGACGGGCGCTGGCTCTACGCCGTGAACGACCCGTTCTCCGGTGCGCGGGCGAACCGTTGACATGGCCGACGGGCCCCGCCACCGCTGCCCCGGCCCCGCGCTGACCGGGGCAGCGCCTCAGCGGCGCGACGCGGTGCGGCCCGTGCCGGTCGTGGCGTGGACTTCCGCGACGTAGCCGCCGGGGAAGGAGAGGACGGCACTGTCGCGGCCGAGGGAGGAGTGGTGCGGGCCCCAGAGGACCTTCGCGCCCGCGGCCTTGGCCTTGGTGAGGGTCGCGTCGAGGTCGGTGACCCGGTAGCCGGTGACCTCGCGGCCGAAGGGGTACGGAAGATGGCCGTTGGTCACGAGGACGACGGACCGGCCGAGGTGGGACGTGGTGGCGATACGGCGGTACGTCCTGCCGGGCAGGCCGATGTCGGAGGCGTCGGCGTTGCTGAGGTCCGAGACGACGGTTCCGCAGGTGAAGCCCAGGTACGAGCGCAGGAAGCGGGAGGCCGCGTCCTGGGAGACATAGACCCGGTTCTCCGGGACGGTCGTCAGCGGCTTGTAGGAGGGGGTCTTGGTGTGCCAGTAGAGCTGGGTGTTGATCCCGCCGGGGAACTGCACGACGGCGTCGCGGCCGACGGGGTCGGGGAAGGGGGCGACGAGGATGTCGGCCCCGTGGGCCCTGGCGGAACGCACCCCCTGGTCGAGGTCGGTCATGAGCCAGCCCGTGCGCTCCGCGCCGAACGGGTACGGGATCGGGGTGTGGAAGTCGAAGACCGACAGGGTGCCGACGGGGGAGAAGACGAGTTGGGAGAGGGTCCGGCTGGGGGTCGGTGTGACGTTGGTGCTCACGGGCGTGGTGCTCGTCCCTCCGAAGGTGGCCTTCCAACTTGCCGTGAAGGCGGGCATCTTGCCGTGCTCGATGTAGACATGGGTGGTGTCGTACTGGGGGCCCGCGGCGAGTTGCCGGGCGCACGCACCGGTGCGCGGTGGTGCCGCGTCCGGGGCGAAGGCGGCCGGCGGCAGGGCGGCCGCCGCCGTCGCGACGGGGAGCAGGAACGCGGCGATGCGATGCCTCATGGCAGGTCCCTTCGGGGGAGGGGCGCGGAGCGGTACGTGCCGCACCGGACGGTGCGCCCGCCGCCGGACACCTGGCCGGCCTCAGCACCTCCCGAGGCTAGGCGGGGGAGCGACGGTGTGCATCCGGGCGCCGCACGCTCGGTAGCGGGAGGGCGGGCGCCACGGTGGTGCGTGACGGCCGTTCGGGGGACGGCGGTTCCGTCCGCTCCCGGGGTCCGCGGTTACGGTGCCGTACGCCGTACCTCGTGCCCGCCGAGAACGTCACGCACGACCGAACACCCTTGGCCATGAACCTGTCACGGGGTACCGTCGGTCCGTTGTCGACGACGGTACGACGGAAGCCGGTGGGAATCCGGCACGGTCGCGCCACTGTGTACGCCTCGCCCCGGCCCGCCGGAGCGGCGCGTGAGTCAGACCCGCAGCCGCCGTCCAGTGCACCACCGAGATGGGACGCGAACTCCCAGAGGAGGCCCCGCCATGGCACATACCGCTGCCGAGCCGACCACCGCCACCCCCGCCGTACCCGCCGCGCTGCCGCTGAGGGCGCTCGCTCCCTGGGCGGTCTTCTTCGGCGTCCTGATGCTCGTCCTGCTCTACTTCGTCGGCGCCGAACAGGGCGCCACCTCCGTGTTCAACGGCACGGACGTCCACGAATGGGTGCACGACGCACGCCACCTGCTCGGCTTCCCCTGCCACTGACGCGAGGGGCGCCGCACACACATGAACTCCGCAACCGTACGCAACCTTCTCGTACGGGGCATGCTCGCCGGCCTGGCCGCCGGCGTGCTCGCCCTGATCGCCGCCCACTTCCTCGGCGAGCCGTACGTCGACCGCGCGATCGGCTTCGAGGAGGCCCACGCCCCCGCCCACGAGCACGGGCCGGAGGGCGTCTCCCGCGCCCTCCAGTCCACCGCCGGCCTCGCCACCGGCGTCCTCGTGTACGGCGTCGCCTTCGGCGGCATCGCCGCGCTCGCCTTCTGCTTCGCCCTCGGCCGCGTCGGCCGTCTCTCCCCGCGGGCCACCGCGCTGCTGCTGTCCGGCTGCGCGCTGCTCGCCGTCTACGTCGTCCCGTTCCTGAAGTACCCGGCCAACCCGCCGGCCGTCGGTGAACCCGACACCATCGGCGAACGGACCGCCCTGTACTTCCTGATGATGCTGCTCGGCGTCCTCCTCGCTCTCGCCGCCGTCCTCCTCGGCAAGCGGCTCGCCCCCGCCCTGGGCGCCTGGTACGCGACGGTCGTCGCGGTGGCCTGTTTCGCCGCCGTGATCGGGCTGGCGTACGGGTTCCTGCCGGCCGTGGACGAGGTGCCGCAGGGTTTCCCCGCCGGGCTGCTGTGGCGGTTCCGGCTCTCCGCGCTGGCCGTCCAGGTCGTGCTGTGGGGCGGGTTCGGTCTGCTCTTCGGCGAACTGGCCGAACGCCAACTGCGGCCCGGGACCGCCCGGGAGCGGGCGTTCGCCGCGCACTGACACGGCACCGGGAGGGCCCGCACAACCGGGCCCTCCCGCGCGGAAGCGGCCGCCGGCTCAGCGCTCCGGTCCGCCCAGGGGCCGCCCGAGCCGGAGGTTCCACCGTCCCGCCCGGCCACTGAACTCCGTGGCCGACAGCGGCGGGACGTCCAGCCGCCAGAACGCGGCCGGGGCCAGGCCCAGGGCATGGACGACCGCGGCCCGTACGACCTCCGGTTCGACCACGCCGACCGTCCGGCCGCCCGTGTCCGCGACGGCGTCCAGCCAGCGCGCCACCCGCCCGCACACGTCCCGTACCGACTCCCCGCCGTGGGGCGCGCAGTCCGGGTCGGCGAGCCAGCGGGCCACCGCCTCCGGCTCGGCCACGCCCACCTCGTCCAGGGCCCGTCCCCGCCAGCGCCCCGCGTCCAGCCCAGCGGGCGCCGCCTCCGCACCGTCGAGCCCGAGGGCCGCGGCCGTCTCCCGGCAGCACACACTCGGCGAGACGACCACCCGCGCGGCCCCGGGCAGCGCGCCGGCCGCCGCCCGCGCCTGCTTCCGCCCGCTCTCGTCGAGCCCGTCGCCGTCGTCGAAACGGGCCTGCCGCAGCGCCCGGCTCATCGCGGGCGTCACGAGAACGACACGGCTGGTCATGGTTGCTCCTCCGGTTGTCGTCACGGGGTGCGGGACTCCACCGGATACGGCACATACGTCCGCCGGTCCGGGTCGATGGACAGGCGGCCGCCCGCCGGGGGCCGGGCGCGCTGGGCGCAGTCGCGGCGTTCGCAGATGCGGCAGCCCAGGCCGATGGGGGTCGCGGCGCGGGGGTCGTCCAGGGCGATGCCCTGGGCGTGGACGAGGCGGTGCGCGTGCCGGAGTTCGCAGCCCAGCGCGACGGCGAACTCGGCGCGCGGGGCGTGGTGGCCGATCCCGCCGCGGGTCAGGGCGCGGGCGACCCAGAAGTACCGCTGCCCGTCCGGCATTTCGGCGACCTGGGTCAGTGTCCGGCCGGGCGAGGAGAACGCCTCGTACACCGTCCACAGCGGGCAGGTGCCGCCCATCCGGGAGAAGTGGAAGGCGGTCGCGGACTGCCGCTTGGAGATGTTGCCCGCCCGGTCGACGCGCAGGAAGGAGAACGGTACGCCGCGGCGGCCGGTGCGCTGGAGGGTGCTCAGCCGGTGGCAGACGGTCTCGAAGCCGACGCCGTAGCGCGCGGAGAGCAGTTCGATGTCGTAGCCGACCTCCTCCGTGGTGGTGTGGAAGGCGGTGTACGGCATGAGCAGGGCGCCCGCGAAGTAGTCCGCCAGGCCGATGCGGGCCAGCGCCACCGAATCCGGCGAGGTCAGCTCCGTCGCGCTGTCCGCGAGCCGGTCGAGGAGCGGGCCGTGCTCCAGCAGTGCCAGCTGGGTGGCGAGTTGGAAGGCGCGCTGGCCGTCGCTGAGCCAGGGGGAGAGGAACAGCAGTCCGGCGGCCGGGTCGAAGCGCCGGGGGTCGGCGGTGCGGCCCGGGGCCGCCTGGACGACGCGGACGCCGTGCCGGTCGGCGAGACGCGCGGTGAGCGGGTCGGCGGCCCGGCCCGGCCGCAGCCCCATGGCCGTGGCGGTCCGCTCGGCCTCGGAATCCAGCGGCCCGACATGGTTGTGGCGGGCGTGGAAGAAGTCGCGGACCTCGTCGTGCGGCTCACCCGGAGGGAGCAACGCCTCGCCCGGACCCGGTGGGGCGAGGGCCGCCGCCTGCTCGGCCGCGTCCCGGTAGCGGCGGTGCAGGGTGACCAGGGCGCGGGCCAGGTCCGGGTGGTCGCGGGCGGCCTCGGCGGCCTCCTCGGCGGAGGGCGGCGGCACCCCGCACGCCTCGTCGGCGAGGGCGGCCCGCAGATCGGCGGCGAGACGGTCCTCGCGAGCCCCGGAGAAGAATTCCGCGTCGACGCCGAAGACCTCCGCGATCCGCAGCAGCACCGGCGCGGTCAGCGGGCGCAGGCCCTGTTCGAGCTGGTTGGCGTAGCTGGTGGAGATGCCGAGGGCGCGGGCCATGTCGGCCTGGTTCATGCCCTGCGCGCGGCGCAGCCGGCGCAGCTTGGCGTGGGCGTAGACCTTGCGACGGGCCGCTGGTCGGGCCATGGCGCACCTCCTCGTCGTCCCCGGGCGGCAGCGGAGCAGTTGCGAAAGTAGCATCCGCACAATTCGCAGGATTCGCATGTCCACAGCCCTGAGCTGTACGGAATCCGCAGAGTGGAACGGTGGCCCGGCGGCCGCCCGGCGGGCACCCTCGGTCGTATCGGCCCCGCCGGGGCCGAACGGGACCACGAGGAGCGCCGTGATCGAGCACCACGTCCGTGTCCACCCCAGCCGCGACCGCCTCCCGCGCGAGGAACAGCTCGCCTGGAAGCTCGCCGCGGTGGCCACCGCCACCGGGGAGCCGGAGCCCGGCAGCGCCGCCATGGCCGCCAACCGGGTGATCGACAACGCCGCGGTCGCCGTCGCCTCCCTGCTGCGCCGCCCGGTCGCCGTCGCCCGTGCCCAGGCCACCGCCCACGGTGCGCACACCCCCGGTGCCTCGGTCTTCGGCAGCGGCCTGCGGGTCTCCCCGGAGTGGGCGGCCTGGGCCAACGGCACCGCCGTACGGGAACTGGACTTCCACGACACCTATCTGGCCGCCGACTACTCCCACCCCGGCGACAACATCCCGCCGCTGCTCGCCGTCGCCCAGCACACCGGCCGCACCGGCGCCGACCTGCTGCGCGGCATCGTCGCCGCGTACGAGATCCATGTCGCCCTGGTCAAGGGCATCTGCCTGCACGCGCACCGCATCGACCACGTGGCGCACCTCGGCGCGGCCACCGCCTGCGGGCTGGGCGCCCTGCTGCGCCTGCCGACACCGACCGTGTACCAGGCGGTCCAGCAGGCCGTGCACACCACGACCGCCACCCGGCAGTCCCGCAAGGGCGAGATCTCCAGCTGGAAGGCGTACGCCCCCGCCTTCGCCGGCAAGGCCGCCGTCGAGGCGGTGGACCGGGCGATGCGCGGCGAGACCTCCCCGTCCCCGGTCTACGAGGGCGAGGACGGCTTCCTGGCCTGGATGCTCGACGGCCCCGGCGCCGACTACACCGTCCCGCTCCCCGCGCCCGGCGAGCCGCGCCGCGCGATCCTCGACACGTACACCAAGGAGCACTCCGCCGAGTACCAGGCCCAGGCGGTCATCGACCTGGCGCGGCGGCTGCGGGAGCGGACCGGGCCGCTGGACCGGGTCCGCTCGGTCGTGCTGCACACCAGCCACCACACCCACCACGTCATCGGCTCCGGCTCCGGCGACCCGCAGAAGTACGACCCCGGGGCCGGCCGCGAGACCCTCGACCACTCCGTGCCGTACATCTTCGCCGTCGCCCTGGAGGACGGCGCCTGGCACCACGAGCGGTCCTACTCCCCCGAGCGGGCACGCCGCCCGGAGACCGTCGCCCTCTGGCAGAAGATCACGACGGTGGAGGAACCGGAGTGGACCCGCCGCTACCACGACCCCGACCCGGCCCGCCGCGCCTTCGGCGGCCGTGCCGTCATCACCCTGGACGACGGCACGGTGATCGAGGACGAACTCGCCGTCGCCGACGCCCACCCCGCCGGCGCCCGGCCCTTCGACCGCGCCGCCTACACCGGCAAGTTCCGCACCCTCGCCGAGGGCATCGTGGCCCCGGACGCCCAGGACCGCTTCCTGTCCGCCGTGGAGAACCTCTCCGGCCTCGGAGCGCCCGGCCTGGACGCCCTCTTCCCCGCCGTCGGCACCGACGCCGTGGCCGCCGCCGACGCCCGTCTCCCGAAGGGCCTGTTCTGATGCTGCACACCCGCACCACCGCCGCCGAACGCCGCCGCGCCCTGCGCGCACGGCTCGCCACCGGCCGGCTGCTGGCGATGCCCGGCGCCCTCAACCCGCTCTCCGCCCGCCTGATCCAGGACACCGGCTTCGAGGCGGCCTACCTCTCCGGCGCGGTCCTCGCCGCCGACCTGGGCCTGCCCGACATCGGCCTGACCACGTCCACCGAGATCGCCGACCGCGCCCGGCAGACGACCCGGGTCACCGACCTGCCCGTTCTCGTCGACGCCGACACCGGCTTCGGCGAACCGATGAACGCGGCCCGCACCGTCCAGCTGATGGAGGACGCGGGCCTGGCCGGGATGCACCTGGAGGACCAGGTCAACCCCAAACGCTGCGGCCACCTCGACGGCAAGACCGTCGTCCCCCGCGAGGAGATGACCCGCCGCCTGCGGGCCGCCGTCGACGCCCGCCGCGACCCGGACTTCCTCCTCATGGCCCGCACCGACGCCCGCGCCGTCGAGGGACTGGACGCGGCGATCGACCGGGCGAAGGCATACGTCGACGCCGGGGCCGACGCGGTCTTCCCCGAGGCGCTGGAGGACGAGCGGGAGTTCGCGGCGTTCCGCGAGGCCGTGCCCGTCCCCCTGCTCGCCAACATGACCGAGTTCGGCAAGGGCCGCCTGCTGGACGCCCGCACCCTGGAGAACCTCGGCTACGACATCGCCCTCTACCCCGTCACCCTGCTCCGCCTGGCCATGGGCGCCGTCGAGGACGGTCTGCGCACGATCGCCGCCGAGGGCACCCAGCAGTCCCTGCTGCCCCGTATGCAGACCCGCTCCCGCCTGTACGAACTCCTCGGCTACGAGGACTACGCGGCCTTCGACACGGCCGTCTTCGACTTCACCCTTCCGCCCGGCGCCTGACGTACCGGAGGCCCCCATGTCCACCACCGCGCCCGAGGTCCACCGCGGCCTCGCCGGTGTCGTCGTCGACACCACCGAGATCTCCACCGTCATCCAGGAGACCAACTCCCTCACCTACCGCGGCTATCCGGTCCAGGACCTCGCCGAACGCCGCTCCTTCGAGGAGGTCGCCCATCTGCTGTGGTACGGCGAACTCCCCGACGCCCGGCAGCTCGGCGAGTTCCGGGCCCGCGAACGCGCGCTGCGCCCCCTGGACCGCACCACCGCCGAACTGCTGGCCCGGCTGCCCGAGACCTGCCACCCGATGGACGTACTGCGCACCGCCGTCAGCTTCTTCGGCGCCGAGGACCCCACCGAGGACGACGACAGCCTCGCCGCCCACCACGCCAAGTCCCTGACCCTGCTCGCGAAGCTGCCCACCGTCGTCGCCGCCGACCAGCGCCGCAGACGGGGCCTGGAGCCGATCCCGCCCGACCTCTCCCTCGGCCACGCCGAGAACTTCTTCCACATGTGCTTCGGCGAGGTCCCCGCCCCCGAGGTGGTCCGCTGCTTCGAGATCTCCCTCGTCCTCTACGCCGAACACAGCTTCAACGCCTCGACGTTCACCGCCCGCGTGGTCACCTCCACCCTCTCCGACCTCTACAGCGCGGTCACCGCCGCGATCGGCGCCCTCAAGGGCCCTCTGCACGGCGGTGCCAACGAGGCGGTGATGCACATGCTGGAAGAGATCGGCGACCCGCGGCGGGCGGGGGAGTGGCTGGACGAGGCCCTCGCCGCCAAGCGGAAGATCATGGGCTTCGGCCATCGCGTCTACAAGCACGGGGACTCCCGCGTCCCGATCATGCAGGCCGCCCTGGACCGTCTGGTGGCCCGCACCGCCGACCCCGAGGCGACGCGGCTGGCGGCCCTGCACACGGCGCTGCGCGAGGCGATGGCCGCCCGCAAGGGCATCCACCCCAACCTCGACTACCCCGCCGGACTCGCCTACCACCTGATGGGCTTCGACACCCCGGCCTTCACCCCGATCTTCGTGATGAGCCGCATCACCGGCTGGACCGCCCACATCACCGAACAACTTGCCCACAACGCCCTGATCCGCCCGCTGGCCTCCTACGACGGCCCCGGGCAGCGGCCGGTGCCCTCGGCCCCGTAGCGGGGCCCGCCGGCTGTCCCTGCCGCACGTCCACGGGCGAGGCGGCCGTGAACCGTCACACGGGCCGTTTCGCTGGGGGCGGGGTGATGCTACGCGGACAGCTCGTCCGCCTTGA
The DNA here is from genome assembly GCF_059553635.1 of Candidatus Streptomyces philanthi. Taxonomy (NCBI): domain Bacteria; kingdom Bacillati; phylum Actinomycetota; class Actinomycetes; order Kitasatosporales; family Streptomycetaceae; genus Streptomyces; species Candidatus Streptomyces philanthi. The sequence continues at coordinate 9,173 of NZ_JCANQV010000064.1, read as the reverse complement.
TGCTGCCGACGAACGCCGACCACGCGGGCGCGGCGACCGTGAGGACGGGGCCGTGCGGGTTCTTGCTGTCGCGGACGGGGACGGCGCCGGTCGCGACGGCGGACGGAGCCCACTCGACGCACTGCCCGCCATTGCTGCTGTACCAGGACTTGATCCAGGAGAGGGGTTCGGTCGTCACGGGGTGCCCTTTCGTACAGTAGGCGGCCGGTACTGGCCTTGCCGCGACGGCGGCCCCCTGCCTGGATGGACGTTCGCCAGGCCCGAAACTCCCGTCCCGGCCCTATCGGGCAGCGCCGGCCGGGGCGGGCGCGGTGGCCGACGAGTGCGGCCGGCCGCATGTGCACGACGTGCCGGGGACCGCCCCCGGCACGGCACAGCCAAGAAGGGAACCCGCAGTGGACCCGGAAAAGCTGAGCACGTTGTCCACGTACGCGGGAGATGAAGAGAACAGCCCAGAGTGAGATCGGCCCCGGCAATGACGGCCAGGAGGGCAACCCCAACCAGGGATGCGGTGACAACTGGCCGTCAACCGGGCGCCATAGCACGGTGATCAACTAGGTGAGGCGGCCCCGCGCTGACAGGCTGCCGGGGTCGCCTCACCTTTGGGAGAGCTGCTCCATGCCGAAAGTCATGAACGATCGCGGTCGCGTCACCGTGTTCCCCCTGCTGCACCTGTGGCCCGACGTGTACGGTGCCGTCGCGTACGCCACGACCGGCCGTTTCGGCGTGGACGCCGTGGTCGGGTATCTCCCCGTCCCAGAAGTCCCCGACGTGCACCTCATGGACGTTGCGGCCCGCCACGCCCCGCAGGCTGTGGAGTGGCTGCTGTGCACCGGATGGTCTTCCCGCGTGGTCCCGAAGCCCGGAACGCTGGATCTTCGCGATGCCGAATGGACGCTGGAGGTGGACGGCACCAGCGAGCCGGCCAAACCCGTCTACGGCCACCAGCGGCTGCATTTCGGCCCGCATGACCCTCAAGGACCCGGATCTCCACGCACAGGCTTGCGCGGTACTCCGTAGCCGGGTTCCTGAACCTGTCGGCGTGTCATCGCCATCCGGCCCCCGCCCTAGCCGTCCTCACAGGTGAGGCCCGGGGCCGGGGCCGGAACGCGCCCCGGCCCCGGACGGGCGTCCGCGTCAGGAAGCGGGCAGTTCGCCGCGGACCGTGCGGGCCGCGGTGACCAGGTTCTCCAGTGACGCGCGGGTCTCGGGCCAGCCGCGGGTCTTCAGACCGCAGTCCGGGTTGACCCACAGCCGCTCGGCGGGGATCGCCTTCAGGCCCGTGCGCAGCAGCCCGGTCACCTCTTCGGCGTCCGGCACCCGCGGGGAGTGGATGTCGTACACCCCGGGCCCGGCCTCGCGCGGATAGCCGTGGGCGGCCAGTTCGCGGGCGACCTGCATGTGGGAGCGGGCGGCCTCCAGGCTGATGACATCGGCGTCGAGGTCGTCGATCGCCTGGACGATGTCACCGAACTCGGCGTAGCACATATGGGTGTGGATCTGGGTGTCCGGCCGCACCCCGCCGGTGGTCAGCCGGAACGCCTCGGTGGCCCACGCCAGGTACCCGGCGCGGCCCTCCTCGCGCAGCGGCAGCGTCTCGCGCAGCGCCGGCTCGTCGACCTGGATGACGGGCGTCCCGGCCGCCTCCAGGTCGTTCACCTCGTCCCGCAGGGCCAGCGCGACCTGCCGGGCGGTGTCGCCCAGCGGCTGGTCGTCGCGGACGTAGGACCAGGCGAGCATCGTGACCGGGCCGGTCAGCATGCCCTTGACCGGCCGCTTCGTCAGCGACTGCGCGAACGTCGTCCAGCGCACCGTCATCGGCTCGGGCCGCGAGATGTCCCCGGCGAGGATCGGCGGCCGGACGTAGCGGGTGCCGTACGACTGGACCCAGCCGTGCCGCGTCGCCAGGTAGCCGGTGAGCTGCTCGGCGAAGTACTGGACCATGTCGTTGCGCTCCGGCTCACCGTGCACCAGGACGTCCAGACCGGTCTTCTCCTGGAAGGAGATCACCTCCTGGATCTCGGCCCTGATGCGCTCCTCGTAGCCGGCGGTGCCGATCCGGCCGGCGCGCAGGTCGGCGCGGGCGGCGCGCAGTTCCGCGGTCTGCGGGAAGGAGCCGACGGTGGTGGTCGGCAGCAGCGGCAGTCCGAGGCGGGCGCGCTGCGCCGCGGCCCGCTGTGCGTACGGCCGGGAGCGGCGCGCGTCGGCGTCGGTGACGGCGGCGGCCCGCTCGCGGACCTCCGGGTCGCGGGTGAGGGGCGAGTGCGTACGGGAGGCGATGTCGGCGCGGTTGGCCGCCAGCTCCCCGGCGACGGCGTCCCGGCCGCTGCTCAGCCCGCGGGCCAGCACGGTGATCTCGGCGGTCTTCTGCCGGGCGAAGGCGAGCCAGCGCAGGATCTGCGGGTCGATGTCCCGTTCGGCGGCCGCGTCGAAGGGGACGTGCAGCAGGGAGCAGGACGCGGACACGTCGACGCGGTCCGCGAGACCCAGCAGCGTGCCGAGGGTGGCGAGGGACTTCTCCAGGTCGTTGACCCAGATGTTGCGGCCGTTGACGACACCGGCGACCAGCCGCTTGCCGGGCAGCCCGCCCGCGGCGGCGAGGTCGTCCAGGTTGGCGGCCGCGGCCTCGGTGAAGTCCAGTGCCAGCCCCTCGACCGGGGCCTTGGCCAGCACCGGCAGGGCGTCCCCGAGACGGTCGAAGTACGACGCGACCAGCAGCTTCGGCCGGTCGGTGAGCGCGCCCAGGGCGTGGTGGGCGCGGCGGGCGGCGTCCAGTTCGGCCGGGGTGCGGTCCTGCACCAGGGCGGGCTCGTCCAGCTGCACCCACTCGGCGCCGGCCGCGCGCAGATCGGCCAGGACCTCCGCGTACACGGGGAGCAGGCGGTCCAGGAGGGTGAGCGGGTCGAAGTCCGCGGGCGCGCCGGGCGCGGGCTTGGACAGCAGCAGATACGTGACCGGGCCGACCAGGACCGGCCGGGGCGTCAGGCCCAGGGCCAGGGCCTCCTTCAACTCGCCGGTCTGCTTCGACGAGTCGGCGGTGAGCACCGTTTCCGGTCCCAGTTCGGGTACCAGGTAGTGGTAGTTGGTGTCGAACCACTTGGTCATCTCCAGTGGCGCGACGTCCTGGGTGCCGCGCGCCATCGCGAAGTACCCGTCGAGCGGGTCGGCGGCGACGGCTTCCCGGTGGCGCGCGGGGATCGCGCCCACCATGACGGTGGTGTCCAGGACGTGGTCGTAGTACGAGAAGTCACCCGTGGGGACCTCGTCGATACCGGCGTCGGCCAGCTGACGCCAGTGGGTACGGCGCAGGTCGGCGGCGGTGGCGCGGAGGGCGTCGGCGGTGACGGCGCCCTTCCAGTAGCCCTCGATCGCCTTCTTCAGTTCCCGGTGCTGTCCCTGGCGGGGGTAGCCGTACACGGTGGCCCGTGCTGCCGCGGCTGCGGGCTGGGTGGTCACGGAGATCTCCTTCGCGAGATGAATCCCTGAGATCCCGGCGGCGGGACGAGAGCGCGAAGGGTGACGGACCCGGCGGGTACGACCGCGCGCGGCACGGCGCCGTCCTCCGCCTGGTATGTACGCCGACCCGCCCTCGAGGTCACCGGGATGTCCGTGCGGGAGAGGCTCACGCACGGGCAGATGGCAGGTCTTCGGACTCGCGGGCACGTCCTCGGGGGAGGACACCTACTGGCCGTCGCTTCCCGGGCCCGTGGCGGACCCAGTGCGTATGACGGCGGTCGTTCCCGCTCACCGCTGCGGGGCAGTCCCGGATTCCCACCGGGTTCCCTCTTGCGACGCTCCCGTCTGGCGGACGGGGCGAACCAGCTGCACCGCCCACCCTAAGCGCTCGCACGCGATGTGGGGGAGTACGCCCGCGAAGCGGAGGGTGACGTGGCACACGCGGACGGTGGGTGCGCCGGGTTCTCCCGGGGGAGGGACGGCGAAGCGGGGGCGTACGGGGACGGCCGTACGCCCCCGCTCGGGCGGGGCGCCCCTGGGGCCGGCGGCGGGACGTCCGCCGCACCGGTCCTAGTGGAACTGCTGCTCCTCGGTCGACCCGGTCAGCGCCGTGGTGGACGAGGCGGGGTTGACGGCGGTGGAGACCAGGTCGAAGTAGCCGGTGCCGACCTCGCGTTGGTGCCTCACCGCGGTGAAACCGTCCGCCTGGGAGGCGAACTCGCGCTCCTGGAGGTCGACATAGGCGGTCATGCCGTGCTCGGCGTAGCCGCGTGCCAGGTCGAACATGGCGTGGTTGAGGGAGTGGAAACCGGCCAGGGTGATGAACTGGAACGCGTAGCCCATGGCGCCCAGTTCGCGCTGGAACTTGGCGATCTGGTCGTCGTCCAGGGCGGCCTTCCAGTTGAACGACGGCGAGCAGTTGTAGGCGAGCTTCTGGTCCGGGTACCGCGCGTGGACGGCCTCGGCGAACTCGCGGGCCTGTGCCAGGTCGGGGGTGCCGGTCTCGACCCAGAGGAGATCGGCGTACGGGGCGTAGGCCAGCCCGCGGGCGATGACCGGCGCCATGCCGTTGCGCACCCGGTGGAAGCCCTCGGCGGTGCGCTCCCCGGTGGTGAACTCGGCGTCGCGTTCGTCGACGTCGCTGGTCAGCAGGGTGGCGGCCAGGGCGTCGGTGCGGGCGACGACGAGGGTGGGGACGTCGGCGATGTCGGCGGCGAGGCGGGCCGCGTTGAGGGTGCGGATGTGCTGGGAGGTGGGCACCAGCACCTTGCCGCCGAGGTGGCCGCACTTCTTCTCCGAGGCGAGCTGGTCCTCGTAGTGGACGCCGGCGGCGCCCGCCGCGATCATCGCCTTGGTCAGTTCGAAGGCGTTGAGCGGCCCGCCGAAACCGGCCTCGGCGTCGGCGACGATCGGCGCGAGCCAGTCGGTGGTGTCGCCGGCGTCCTCGGCGGTGGCGATCTGGTCGGCGCGCAGCAGCGCGTTGTTGATCCTGCGGACCACCTGGGGAACGGAGTTGACGGGGTAGAGGCTCTGGTCGGGGTAGGTGTGCCCGGCCTGGTTGGCGTCGGCGGCGACCTGCCAGCCGGACAGGTAGATCGCCTGGAGGCCCGCCCTGACCTGCTGGACGGCCTGGCCGCCGGTGAGCGCGCCGAGGGCGTGGACGTAGTCGCGCTCGTGCAGCTGCCGCCACAGCCGTTCGGCGCCGCGCCGGGCCAGGGTGTGCTCCTCGCGGACGCTGCCGGAGAGCCGGATCACGTCCTCGGCGGTGTAGGTGCGCTCCACGCCCCGCCACCGGGGGTCGGTCTCCCACCGCCGCCGGAGCTCCTCGGCCGCCCGCTTCCTCGCGTCTGCCATGACTGTCACCGTCTCCTCGGTCCGTGCCGGACGGCCACCCGCCGCCTCGGGGGACGGGGGTGGCACTGTGTGTCGTTCGGGGGATGCGGCCCGCCTGGCGCCGGGCGGCGGAAGGTGAGCAATGCTGCCGGTTCGGACTCCCGCTCCTGCCGGGATCTCCGACGTCAGGGCCTGGATCGCGCCCCGGCTCCGAGCGGTGTCACCGGTGCCCGGCGGGCCGCACAGCGACTGTGGCACTGGCACTGAGTGCCATCAAGCATGGAGGCATGCCAACTTCTGCGAATCTTCCGCCCGTTGTCCGCCAAGGTTGCGAAGGGTGCGGTCGGACGCCTGTTCCCGTACGCTGACCGCTACCCGGAACACGGAGGGCCGTGCGGTGGCCAAGACGTACGCGGGGGCGCGTCTGCGACGCCTGCGCGAGGAACGCCGGATGAGCCAGGCGCAACTCGCCCGCGTCCTCGCCATCTCGCCCAGCTACCTCAACCAGATGGAGCACGACTCCCGGCCGCTGACCGTACCGGTCCTGCTGCGCCTGACCGAAGCCTTCGGTGTCGACCCCGGCTTCTTCTCCGAACGCGACACCACACGCCTGGTCGCCGACCTCCGCGAGGCGCTGGCCCGGGAACTCGCCGACGACCGGGTCTCCGCCGCCGACCTGACCGAACTCGCCTCGCGGATGCCCGCCGTCGCGCGGGTCCTGGTCGACCTCGGACGCCGCAACCACCTCCTCGCCGAACGGCTTTCCGACGCGACGGACGGCCGCGGCGCCGACCCCGACGGCCCCCGCTCGCCCCACGAGGAGATCCGGGACTTCTTCTACCGCCGCCAGAACTACCTCCACGACACCGACCTCGCGGCGGAGGAACTGGCCGGGGAGTGCGGCATCCGCCCCGGCGATGTCGTCCGCTCCCTCACCACCCGCCTCGCCGACCGCCACGGTGTCCGCACGGCCGTCGGGCCCGGCGACGCGCTGCACCACTACGACGAGGAGACCCGCACCCTCCATCTGTCGCCCCTCCTGCGCTCCGGCCAGCGCGCCTTCCGTGCCGCCACCCAGCTCGCCCTCCTCGAACACGGCGGCGAACTCGACCGCCTGGCCGCCGAGGACTTCCCGCCCGGCTCTCCCGTCCACGCCCTGGCCCGTATCGGCATCGCCCACTACTTCGCGGCGGCCCTGATCCTGCCGTACGCCGCCTTCCACCGGGCCGCGGAGGAGGCCCGCTACGACATCGAACTCCTCACCGACCACTACGGCCTCGGCTACGAGACCGTCTGCCACCGGCTGAGCACCCTCCAGCGCCCGCGACTGCGCGGGGTGCCGTTCTCCTTCATCCGTGTGGACCGGGCCGGCAACATGTCCAAACGGCAGTCCGCGACCGGCTTCCACTTCTCCCGGGCGGGCGGGACCTGCCCCCTGTGGAACGTCTACGAGGCGTTCGCCGCGCCCGGCCGCATCCATGTCCAGATCGCCGAAATGCCCGACGGGCAGCGGTACTTGTGGATCGCCCGCGCGATCACCCGGCACCGCGGCGGCTGGGGCGAACCCGGCAAGAACTTCGCCCTCGGCCTCGGTTGCGAGATCCGCCACGCCCACCGCCTCGTCTACTCCGACGGCCTCGACCTCGCCAACGCCTCCGCCGCCACCCCCATCGGCATGGGCTGCCGCGTCTGCGAACGCCTCGACTGCCCCCAACGCGCCGCACCACCCCTCGGCCGCTCCCTGCGGATCGACCAGAACACCAGCACCTTTGTGCCGTATCCGGTGGCGGACGGGGGGAAGGGGGCGGGGGTTTCCCGCAGGGGGTGGTGAGATGACGGCGCGTCATTTCGTCAGTGGTGTGAGAACGGATTGTTCGTCGATGACGTGGCGTCGCGTCGCACAAATGAGTGCTGACGGGATGTCGCACAAGGAATTCTGACGGGGTGGGCGGGGAGCGCCGTCGCGCCGGAAGTCGTGAGGGTTTCCGTAGGTATTCCGTCGCGAGGGTGGCGTCGGCGGGGCGGGGAGCCGCCGAAAGTGGTTGGCGGGCGAATAGTTGACACTTTGAAGGTTTTCGCTGTCTTACGAGAGGCGGTGCCCTCTCGGGGAAACCGGTGGTCCGTTTTTCTGGCCGGAGTGCGATAAGTTGACCGAAATCCGCGGGAGGGGTGTTCGAGGGTGACGGGACGCGCACGGGGGTGTGGAGGGTGTCCGGGAGGCGGGCGGCCCGTGGGGCGGTGGCGCGGTGCGCGGCGTCCGTCGCGGCACCTTCCCGGCGGCCCGCCGTACCGCGCGCCCGGTCAAGGGCTTTACCTGCCAACTTCCGTTTCTGGTAAATTGTCAGCATTCTCCGGATAGAGAGATTTGTTCCCAGGGGGCGCACCGTTGTTCGCGTTGTTGAAGTGCCGATGCGCCGTGTGCGCCTCCCCGGAGACCCGTGAGCACCGGCCCGGACCGCGTCCGCGGCGGGTCTTATCCTCACCGGAACCGCTTCCGGTCCACGTGATCCACGTCTGACCGGAGGAATCGGAGGAACCGGTGTGCCGGGCCGCCGCGACGACGCGGCCGCCCGGACGGTCGGGCGCGTGGTTGCCCGTATTCCTTTTCAGCGGGTTGCGTAACGCATCTACGGGGTGAGCAGGCGTGAAGGAGTTAGTGCTGTCGGGACCGCCGGCCGACCGCGGTGCCGACCGCGGTGCCGACGGTGGCGCCGACGGTGACGAGCTGGAGCGGTCGCTGCTGGAGGTCCAGGCCCTCATCCAGTCCACGGTGGCCAAGCACCGCAGCCGTCTGACCGAACGGTCGCTTCTTTCCGAGGTGGTGGCCGAGGACGGCGCCCTGCTCGCCCTGGCCGAGCAGATGATCGGCCAGGCCAGAAGCAGCGTCACCATGGCCATCGCGGCCCGCGGCGACCAGTCCCGGGTGCTGCAACTGGTCGCGGGCAGACTGCTGGACGGCCGGCCCGGCCACCCGCAGACACGGGTGCTGTGCCCCCGGACGGTCCTCGACCACGCGTTCACCCGGCGGCTGGCCGACGCGCGCTCCGCGCAGGTGCGCGTCACCGGCATGCCGGTCGAGGCACTGCTGATCATCGACGGCCGTAGCGCGCTGGCCTGCACGGAGACCCCCGCCGGCCAACGGGCGTCCGTCGTCAGGTCGTACCCGGTGATCCGCGCCATGTACGCCCTCTTCGACGGCATGTGGCACACCGCCGTCGCCGCGCCCGACTGGGCGGAGTGCGGCGACCGCACCCGAGAGGAGTTCCACCGCCAGGTGCTCGACCGCCTCCAGGCCGGGGTGACCGACGAGGCGGCCGCCCGCGAACTCGCCGTCTCCGTCCGCACCTACCGGCGCTACGTCGCGGAGATCATGGCGCGGATGGGGGCCAGCTCCCGCTTCCAGGCCGGGGTGCGCGCCGCCGAACTGGGGCTGCTCGTCACCCCTCCGGTACGACGGGCCGCCGACTCCGCGGGGTGACCGCATCCGGCTGCACGTTCCTGTAACGGGCGTTGCGGTGCCCGCGCGGCGCCCGTTAGGACAGCCACGCAAGGCGACGTCGCACCGGCGGCCCGGTGCGGGACCCGCCGGTGCCCTCTCTTCCCGGCACCGCGGAGGCGGCGAACATGAACACAGAAGCCCTTGGTGTGGTCTTCCCCGGACAGGGCACCCAGCGCCCCGGAATGGGTGCGCCCTGGCGGGAGTGCGCGTCCTGGCACCTGGTCGCCGACATCTCCGGGTGGACCGGCGAGGACCTCGCGGAACTGCTGCTGACCGCCGACGCCGAACGGCTGCGCCGTACCGACCTGGCGCAGCTCGCGGTGTTCACCGTGGCGGCCGTGGCGCACGCCGAGGCGCTGCGCCACGGCGCGCTGGAGGGCGCCGT
>NZ_JCANQV010000063.1:0-24059 GCF_059553635.1 Candidatus Streptomyces philanthi | reverse complement strand
TCGCGCTGGCCGGGCGTCGTCCCGGTGGCCTCCGGCCAGTCGAGCACGGCGAGTTCGGCCCGGCGCGGCGCGGCCCCCGTGCCCGTACCGGGGCCGTCCGCCGTCTGCTCGGCGAGCCGGCGCAGGCAGGCCCAGCGGGCGTGGGCGTAGAGCCAGGGGCGCAGCAGCCGGGGGTCGCGGGGGCGGCGTCCGTGCTGCCGCTCGGCGAGGGCCAGCGCCTCGCCGAGGACCGCGGTGGCGGCGTCGTGGTCGTGGAGGACGGACAGGCAGTAGGTGAACAGGCCGTCCAGATGGGGCTCGTAGGGGGCGCGGGCCGCGGGGCGTTCGGGATCCGGTGGGCGCCGGGCGTGCGCGCCGGGCGTGCGGGGGTGTTCGGGGAGGTCCGGGCGGGCGGACGGGTCGGGCCGTCCGGGGCGCGGGGTCCGTTTACCGCGCAGGAACCGGTGGAGGGTGGTGTGCCTGGGATGTTCGGGCCTGCTCGTCATCCGGCGACGGTAGGGGGGTGCAGCAGACCCGCCGCCCCCCTGCGGCCACTTTTAACCCTTACGGGTGACCTTCTCCCTCGAAATGGGGACGGGATTCCGCTGTTCCGCCACGCGGGCGGCCCATATCCCGTAGTCGTACCGTCCCCGGCGCCGGGAGACGGGCGCCCGCGTCCGGTGCCCGGACCGCGTTGTCGTACCCCGCCGCTACGGTGGCTCCATGGCAACCCGTAAATCGCCGGCCAAGGAGCGCCCCTCCTACCGCTGCACCGAGTGCGGCTGGACCACCGTGAAGTGGCTCGGCCGCTGCCCCGAGTGCCAGGCGTGGGGCACGGTCGAGGAGTACGGAGGCGCACCGGCGGTGCGGACGACGGCACCGGGCCGGGTCACCACCGCCGCGCTCCCCATCGGCCAGGTCGACGGCCGCCGGGCCACCGCGCGCTCCACCGGCGTCCCGGAGCTGGACCGTGTGCTGGGCGGCGGTCTGGTGCCCGGCGCGGTCGTCCTGCTCGCCGGCGAGCCGGGCGTCGGAAAGTCGACGCTCCTCCTGGACGTCGCCGCCAAGGCCGCCTCCGGGGAGCACCGCACGCTCTATGTGACGGGCGAGGAGTCCGCGGGCCAGGTGCGGCTGCGCGCCGACCGCATCGGCGCGCTCGACGAGCACCTCTACCTCGCCGCCGAGACCGACCTCTCCGCCGTCCTCGGCCACCTCGACTCGGTCAAGCCGTCCCTGCTGGTCCTGGACTCCGTCCAGACCGTCGCCTCCCCGGAGATCGACGGGGCGCCCGGCGGCATGGCGCAGGTCCGCGAGGTCGCGGGCGCGCTGATCCGCGCCTCCAAGGAGCGCGGGATGTCGACGCTGCTGGTCGGCCATGTGACGAAGGACGGCGCCATCGCGGGCCCCCGCCTGCTGGAGCATCTCGTCGACGTCGTGCTGCACTTCGAGGGCGACCGGCACGCGCGGCTGCGGCTGGTGCGCGGCGTCAAGAACCGCTACGGCGCCACCGACGAGGTCGGCTGCTTCGAGCTGCACGACGAGGGCATCACCGGTCTCGCCGACCCCTCGGGCCTCTTCCTCACCCGCCGTGCGGAACCGGTGCCCGGTACGTGCCTGACCGTCACCCTGGAGGGCCGCCGCCCCCTGGTCGCCGAGGTGCAGGCGCTCACCGTCGACTCCCAGATCCCCTCCCCGCGCCGTACGACGTCCGGCCTGGAGACCTCCCGCGTCTCGATGATGCTCGCGGTGCTGGAGCAGCGCGGCCGGATCAGCGCCCTGGGCAAGCGCGACATCTACAGCGCCACGGTCGGCGGGGTGCGGCTGACCGAACCGGCCGCCGACCTCGCGGTGGCGCTGGCGCTGGCCAGCGCGGCGAGCGACTCCCCGCTGCCGAAGAACCTCGTCGCCATCGGCGAGGTGGGGCTCGCCGGTGAGGTCCGGCGGGTCACGGGCGTGCAGCGGCGTCTCGCCGAGGCCGCCCGGCTCGGCTTCACCCACGCCCTCGTCCCCGGTGACGTGGGCCGGATACCGGACGGCATGCGGGTCCTGGAGGTCGCCGACGTCGGCGAGGCGCTGCGTGTCCTCCCCAAACGGCCGCGGCGGCAGGCCCCGCAGGAAGAGGAGCCACGCCGGTAGACTCTGCCCCGGTCCTGCCCGTCGCCGCAGATGTGCCACCGGCACACGTACCTCCCGCCGGTACTCACCGCAGCGTGGGCCGGGCGGCCCGCGGACCGACAGACCGTGCGACGGAGGAGTGCAGTGGCAGCCAACGACCGGACGTCGTCCCCCGGAAGGTCCGGCGGTAGCTCCGGCAACGACGGTCTGATGCGCGCCTCGCTGAGCGCGGTCGCCCCGGGGACGGCCCTGCGCGACGGCCTGGAGCGGATTCTGCGCGGCAACACCGGCGGCCTGATCGTCCTCGGCTTCGACAAGACCGTCGAGTCGATGTGCACCGGTGGTTTCGTCCTCGACGTCGAGTTCACCGCGACCCGGCTGCGCGAACTGTGCAAGCTGGACGGCGCGCTGGTGCTCGACAAGGACATCAGCAAGATCCTGCGGGCCGGTGTGCAGCTGGTCCCGGACGCCTCCATCCCCACCGAGGAGACCGGCACCCGCCACCGCACCGCGCAGCGCGTCTCCATCCAGGCGGGCTTCCCGGTCGTCTCGGTCAGCCAGTCGATGCGGCTGATCGCCCTGTACGTCAACGGCGAGCGCCGGGTCCTGGAGGAGTCCGCCGCGATCCTCTCCCGCGCCAACCAGGCACTGGCCACCCTGGAGCGCTACAAGCTCCGCCTGGACGAGGTCGCCGGCACCCTCTCCGCGCTGGAGATCGAGGACCTGGTCACCGTCCGGGACGTGTCGGCGGTCGCGCAGCGGCTGGAGATGGTCCGCCGGATCGCCACCGAGATCGCGGAGTACGTCGTCGAGCTGGGCACCGACGGCCGGCTGCTGACCCTCCAGCTCGACGAGCTGATCGCGGGCGTGGAGCCCGAGCGCGAACTGGTCGCCCGCGACTACGTCCCCGAGCCGACCGCGAAGCGGGCCCGCACGGTCGCCGAGGCGCTCACCGAACTGGACGCGCTCAGCCACACCGAACTCCTCGAACTGCCCACGGTGGCCCGGGCGCTGGGCTACAGCGGCTCCCCCGAGACGCTGGACTCGGCGGTCTCGCCGCGCGGCTTCCGGCTGCTGGCGAAGGTCCCCCGGCTGCCGGGCGCCATCATCGACCGCCTCGTCGACCACTTCGGCGGCCTCCAGAAGCTGCTCGCCGCGAGCGTCGACGATCTCCAGGCCGTGGACGGCGTCGGCGAGGCCCGCGCCCGCTCGGTCCGCGAGGGGCTGTCCCGGCTGGCGGAGTCGTCGATTCTGGAGCGGTACGTCTAGACCTGCGGCGAAAGCGGCTCCGGGCCGTGACGGTGGCAGGGCGCGGCCCCGGGGCCCCGGCCTGACCCCCGTAGGAACGCCGCCTCCTTCTCCGGTGCGAGGCCGACCGGCAGGTCCGGGCGCCGGGGTGCCCGGCCGCCGCTCGCGCGCAGCCACTCCCAGGTGTCGGCCACCGTCTCGGCGGCGGGGCGGCAGTGCAGCCCGGTGGCCAGGGCCCGGCTCACATCGCCCTGGTGCAGGGTGTCGTGGAGTTCGCCCGGGGGCACCCAGATCGGCAGTTCGGTCCAGGGCGCGATCCCGGCGGCCGTGACCTCCTCCGGCGCGGCCCAGCGCAGTACGGCGTCCGAGCCGGTCACCCGCGCACAGTGCTCCAGCAGTTCGCCCATGGTGGTGTGCCCGGGGGCGCTCACCAGGTTGTACGCGCCGCCGTCGACGTCGTCGCGTACCGCGTCCAGGGCCCAGCGGGCGAGGTCGCGGGCGTCGATGTACTGCAACGGCAGGTCGCGGGGGCCGGGCGCGAGGACAGGGCCGCCGCGGGCGATGCGATGCAGCCACCAGGGAAGGCGGCCGACGTTCTCGTACGGGCCGAGGACCAGCCCGGCGCGCAGCAGCAGGGCGCGGTCCCCGAACGCGTCGGAGGCGGCCAGCTCGGCGCCGCGTTTGGCGCGGGCGTAGGTGTCCGGTGCGGTGAGGTCGGGCGCCTCGGTGACGTCGGGCGACGCCTCGACCACCGGGCCGTTCTCGTCGAGTCCGGCGGGGGCCGGGAAGGTGTACACGGACCGGCTGGAGACGTAGACGTATCTGCCGGCGCGGCCGCGCAGCAGCCGTGCCGCGTCCCGGACGGCCGCCGGGGCGCCGCTCCAGGTGTCGACGACGGCGTCCCACGCGCCGTCCGCGAGGGCCGCGAGCCCGTCCGTTGCGGTGCGGTCGCCGAGCAGTACCGACGCCCCCGGCGGCGGCGCGTGGCGGCCGCGGTGGAACACCGTCACCTCCGCCCCGCGCGCCAGCGCCTCCACCGCGACCGCGCGGCCCACGAACTCCGTACCACCCAGGATCAGAAGTCTCATGAGGCGACGGTGCCCGGCGGCCGGGGCCGGGACACCGTCCCACGCTCTGGGCGGAATCGCGGACAGCGGAAGGAACGGAACGCCCGGCTCCGCCGAGGTCTCCGGGCGCTCAGTCCTTGGCCAGTTCGAACGAGGTGCGGGCCGTGGACAGCCCCGGCACCTTCACCTCGACCTGGTACGTACCGGTGGGGACGGTGGCGGCGCTCGGGGTGGCGCAGTGCGCGGCGCTGGCGCGGCGGTTCCACTCGACGGTGCGCTTGACGGTGCCGTGCGCCGGGATCTTCACCAGGGCGCTGCCGGCGGCCGTGGGGCAGTCGTCGGAGGCCCACACCGGCTCGTCGCCCGCGTGGTCGGTGATGGTGAGGACCGCGGCCCTGGCGCCGAGGTCCACCTTGCAGTCGTCGCCGGCGGAGTTCTCCACCGCCAGCTCGAACTTCGGCTTCTCGTCGGGGCCGTAGGACTTCTTGGTGCTGCGCAGCGTCAACTCCGCGTCGTCACGGGCGCAGTTCGGGAGCGAGGAGCCGGAGGGGACGGTGGTGGTGTCCCCGCCCTCGCCGATCGGCCCGCCGCCGGAGCCCTTGCCGCCGGAGCCGGCGCCGGAACCGCCGGAACCGCCCGATCCGGAGCCGCCGCCCGCGCCGTCGTCGGAGTCGTCGTCCGACTCGTCGCGCCCGCCGGGCTTTTGACCGATCGCCGGGCCGGGGGAGGACGGCCCGGGGGTGATGGTCGTCGCGGGGTGCGACGTCTCCTCACTCTTGTTCCCGGCGCTGTTCCTGCCGCCGTTCCCGCCCAGGTTGAGGGCCCACACCACCAGGAGGACGAGCAGGGCGACGATGCCCAGCGCAACAGCCCTCCGCCGCCAGTAGATGGAGGAGGGAAGCGGCCCGATCGGATTGCGCAGAGATCCCACGCTGAAACTCTACGAGAGAACCACGGCGGCCCCGTCCAGTACCCGCCGTACGATGCTGCAACTTTTCCCATGATCAGCCTGGTTCCGGTCGGTGCGGGAGGGATTTCCGGCCGATCACCGTCCCGGTCCGCCCGTTTCCGGCCGCTTTCCGGCCCCGGCGCGCGCGGTCCGTGCCCGCGGAGGCGGGTGTCTCCGGGTGTTCGCGGCGGGACGCGGCACCGCCGGATCGTCTCCCGATCGTCATCCGACTTTCGTCAGACCGCCCCGCTGCCGTTCGCCAGATGCGCAAACGGCCCGGCATTCCGTACCGTCACCCCTTATGAACAGCACCGAGCTCTATCGCGACATCACGGGCTTCGCCCATGACACGCCTTCCTGGGTCCATTCCTTCGCCGACGTCGGTACCGAGGGCGGCATCCTGCTGCTGATGGCCGTGGCCGTGCTGGGGTGGTGGCGGTCACGGCGGGGGACGTCGCGCGGGGTCGCGCTCGCGGTGCTGGTTCCGGTGGGGACCGCCGTCGCCTACCTGTGCAGCGAGATCGTCAAGAGCATGATCACCGAGGAGCGGCCGTGCCGGGCGGTGAAGGGGGCCGTGCCCTCCATAGTCCCGTGCCCGCCGCACGGTGACTGGTCCTTCCCCAGCAACCACTCCACGATCGCCGCCGCGCTGGCCGTCGGCATCTTCATCGCCTGGCGGGCCGCGGCCTGGCTGGCCGTCCCGGTCGCGCTGCTGACCGGCTTCTCCCGCGTCTTCGTCGGCGTCCACTACCCGCACGACGTGGCCGTCGGCCTCGCCTTCGGCGCGGTGCTCTCCGCCCTGACCATCCTGGTGCTCAGCCGGTTCGTGACGGCGCTGGTGGACCGGATGCGCGCCACGGGGACACTGCGGGTGCTGGTGTCGGCCCCGGGCCGGCACGCCCGCGGCGCCGTGAACTGAGCGCCGGCCGCGAGACGCCCGGTGCGGGCGTACGCCCCCCCGCGGGCACCGGCGTACGCCCGGGGCACTGCCCCGCCGCGCTCCGGCGCTCACGCCGGTGCGTCCCCTCTTTCCCACTCCTCCTTGTGCCCGAACCCGCGGCCGTTGTCGATCAGCCGCAGCCAGTCCGGGCGCAGCTCCCACAGCGTGGTCCGCTCCAGGGCCGTCCGCAGCCGGTCGCTCGCCGCGACGAACGGGAACCGCTCGGTGTAGACCCGCCATCCGGCGTCCCGGCCGGTGTCCGGCAGCGGACGGCAGGTGCCGCGCCCCTGGAGCCCGGTCAGCGCGCTCCACTCCTGGCCGTCGCGCTGCGCCGTGAACGCGACGCGCGCGCCGGGCGCGGCGAGCGCTCTCCCGTGCCGGGTCGAGGCCGCGGTGACGAAGTACAGCACGGGTCCCGAGCCGTCCCCCGCCTCCCCGGCGGCGTAGAGCACCGCGCACGCCTGGGGCCCGTCCTCGTCCGCGTACGCCAGGGTCATCGTCGTGTGCGCCGCCAGCGCCGTCCGGATCGTCTCCGGGCAGGCACGGTCCCGCTTCTCCGCCTCGTTCATCCCCGCATCCTCACCCGTCGCGTTCGCTCTCGTTCACCAGGCCCGCCTCGTACGCCACGATCGCCGCCTGGACGCGGTTGCCGACGCCCAGCGCCTCCAGGACGGCGCTGACGTACCCCTTGACGGTGCCCTCGACCAGGCGCAGCCGGCGCGCGATCCCGGCGTTCGGCAGTCCCGCGCCGACCAGCGCCAGGACCTCCCGCTCCCGGTCGGACAGCCGGGCGGTGCGCTCGCGGGCCGCCGCGGCGCGGGCGAGCCGCGCGCCCCCGCCGCCCAGCTCGGTGATCACGTGCCGGGCGACCTTCGGCGAGAGGAAGGCCCCTCCGGCGGCGACCGCCCGCACCCCGGCGATCAGCTCGTACGGGTCCCCGGACTTCAGCAGGAAGCCGGTCGCGCCGCCGCTCAGGGCGCGGGCGACATAGGCGTCCTCCGAGAACGTGGTGAGCATCGCGACGGCCGTGCCCGGGACCGCGACGGCGATCTCCTCGGCCGCGGCCAGCCCGTCCAGGACGGGCATCCGGATGTCCAGCAGCGCGACATCGGGACGGTGGGCCCGCGCCGCCTCGACGGCCGCGCGCCCGTCCCCGGCCTCGGCCACCACCGCGATCCCCGGACCGGCCTCCAGCACGGCCCGCACCCCGGCCCGGATCATCGCCTCGTCGTCGGCGAGGAGGACCCGTATGGGGTCAGGTTCCGGGGGGACGGGTGGGGACGGGGCTGCGTGCGCGGGCGTGGTTGTCCCGGGGGCCGTGTCCGTTGTCGTCACGGGGTTCCTCTCCGTGGTCACGGGGTTCCTCTCCGTCCCTCTTCTCCCGGTCGTCCGGGGTCTCTCACCTGCCGCCTGCTCCGGCACGGTCTTCGGGGCCGGCGGGCCCGGTGGTTCTCCGGGCCCTGGTGATCTTCTCCGTACGTCATGGTGCCGGTGTGCCCTGCCGTGGCGTCCCGGGGGCCGTGACGACGGGCGGTTCCGACGGGGCCTGTGGTTGCTGTTGTCGCGGGGCGCGGTCGGTGATGCCGCTCATGGCCGGGATGCGCAGCTTCGCCGCCAGGCGGCCGTCCCGGAAGCAGAGCGCGAAGTGGTCCACGGCGTGCAGCAGGGTGCCCTCGGAGGGGTAGTACGCGCAGCGCGCGCCGGGCGGATGCGCCGGGGCACGCCCGGTGGACGGCGCGACGCCCTCCCGCTCCGGCAGCAGGGGACGCAACTGCTCGACCGGCGTCCCGACCCGCAGCTCCCGGAACACCTCGGGGGCGAGCACGGTCCGCGCCCTGAGCAGCGTGTAGGAGCCGAGGAAGGCACCGACGGCGAGCACCGCGGCGGCGGTCACGGCGGCCGTCGAGAGCAGCAGCCGGCGCCGGGCGGAGCGCCGGGCGCGGGCGAACTCCGTCAGCGGCCCGGCATCCTCGTACAGCACGGCGGACGGCCGCGGCGCCACGACGCGCGGCAGCTCGGCGCGCACCCGGAAGCCCCCGCCGTACGGCCCCGCCTCCAGCGCCCCACCGGCCAGCCGGACCCGCTCACGCAGCCCGATGAGCCCGCTGCCGCCGGACGCGGTGGTCCCGTCCGCCGGACGGGCGGGCGGCCCGTTGACGACCTCGACGAGCACCCCGTCCCCGCCCCGCTCCACCCGCACCGTCACCTCACTGCCCGGCGCGTGCTTGGCCGCGTTGGTCAGCGCCTCCTGGACGACACGGTGGACGGCCCGCTCGGTGAGATCGGCGAACGGCGGTACGGGCGGGGACTCGGGTGCCTTCTCGCTGACGGTGGAGGGGAGGATGCTTCCGGCGGTGCCGACACCGGCCGACGCGCTGTCCCCGGGAGGCCCGCCATGGGCCACTGCCGGCCCGATGCCGGCCGGAGGAACCCCGTCACCTGCCGCGTCGGCCTCTGCCGCCCCGCCACGGGCCACACCCACTCCGCCACAGACCGCAGAAGCCCCCGCACCGACCCCACCGGCCCCCGCTGCCGCACACCCCCCAGGCACCCCGCCGCGGGCCACAGACACCCCCTCACCGCCCGCCGCCCCTTCGTCGTCACTACCCCCGCCTACCGCGTCGCGCCTCTGCTCCCCCGCCCGTCCCGTCACCATCCGCACCGCCAGCCCCGACAGCGCCGCACGTCGCACCAGTGCCTCGACGTCCTCGCCCTCCGAAGCGGGACCGGTGGCGGGGTCGCGCTCCGTGTCGTCGCGGAGGGCGCCGATGGCGTCGCGCAGTCGGTCGGTCGCCGTGGCGGCGGCCTCCCGCAGTTCGCGGGCGGCCTCGCGATGCGGGCCGGACAGGCCGGGGGCGAGCTGGAGGGCCGCGGCGCGCAGGGCGATCAGGCTCAGTTCGTGGCCGAGCGAGTCGTGCATGTCCTGGGCGATGCGGGCGCGTTCCCGCAGCCGGGCCCGGTCGGCGGTGGCGGCGCGTTCGCGGGTGAGCTGCGCGGCGCGGTGCCAGCCCGCCTCGACCAGGGCGCGGTGCTGGCGCCGGTAGCGGCCGGTCAGCCACGGGAGGACCACGGCGAACAGCAGGGTGCACAACAACACCAGCCACACCAGCACCGGGTCGGGGGCGGTCACGCACGACAGCCCCATCCCGGCCACGGCGATCCCGCAGAACGCCGCGAGCGCCGGCCCCGGCCGGGGCGTGCGCCGGCCCACGAGGTAGGCGAGGACGATCAGTGCGGGCAGCGTGCCCGGCATCAGCAGTCCGGGGCTCGCCGCGAGTCCGCCCGCCGCGACCAGCGACAACGACACCACCGGCCACCGCCGGGACACCGCCACCGCCGCTGCCAGCAGTACCGGGCCGCCCACCACCCACCACCAGAAGAACGCCCGCGCGCCGACCGCCCCGTACAGCACCGGTGGCACGGAGAGCGCCACCCACAGCAGCGCATCGGCCCAGACCCTCGTACGTCTCACCGTCGTGACGCTACAAGCCCGCGCACGCTCCGCTTCCTCCGCCGCCGGGCGCCGGTCGCGCGGGCTCCCGCGCCGGGGGCGCGCGCCGCGCGCGTACCGCCGGTAGCACGCCACCCGTACGTACCCCGCCGTCCCGCGTGCGGGTGGGCGTGCGGTGGTGCGGGCCCGGCGCGTTTCCCGGTGGAGGGCGCTCGTGCCAGGATCGGCGGTGCCATGACTTCCACGCCTGCCACCGCCGCCCCCGCCGCCCCCGCCACCGTCCCCGCCGCCGCGTCGGCCGCGGGGGCCTGTGACGGGACCTCTCTGCACGGTCCCGTCACCGACTGGTTCGACGAGCACGCCCGCGATCTGCCCTGGCGCCGCCCGGAGGCGGGCGCCTGGGGGGTGATGGTGAGCGAGTTCATGCTCCAGCAGACGCCGGTCAGCCGGGTGCTGCCGGTGTACGAGCAGTGGCTGGCCCGCTGGCCGCGCCCCGCCGACCTGGCCGCCGAGGCGCCCGGCGAGGCGGTCCGCGCCTGGGGCCGGCTCGGCTACCCCCGGCGCGCGCTGCGCCTGCACGCCGCCGCCTCGGCGATAAAGGAGCGGCACGGCGGTGACGTACCGCGCGAGCACGCCCAGCTGCTGGCGCTGCCCGGTGTCGGCGAGTACACCGCGGCGGCCGTGGCCTCGTTCGCGTACGGGCAGCGGCACGCGGTGCTGGACACCAATGTGCGCCGGGTCTTCGCCCGCGCGGTCTCCGGCCGCCAGTACCCGCCGAACGCGACGACCGCGGCGGAGCGCAAACTCGCCCGCGCCCTGCTCCCGCAGGACGAGACGGTCGCCTCGAAATGGGCGGCGGCGACGATGGAGCTGGGCGCGCTGGTGTGCACGGCGCGCAGCCCGGAGTGCGTGCGCTGCCCGATCGCCTCGCTGTGCGCCTGGCGCCTGGCGGGTTCCCCGGCGCACGACGGTCCCGCGCGCCGCACCCAGACGTACGCCGGTACGGACCGTCAGGTGCGCGGCAAGCTGCTGGCGGTGCTGCGCGAGGCGGTGGCGCCGGTGCCGCAGGCGGCGCTGGACGCGGTGTGGGACGAGCCGGTGCAGCGGGCCCGCGCCTTGGACGGCCTCGTCGCCGACGGCCTCGTCGAACCGCTCCCCGGCGGCCGCTACCGACTGCCGCTGACGTAGGACCTGTCGCGAAGGGGCCCCGGGCCTGGCGACCCGGGCCCTGCCGCGAAGCCCCCGTCCGCCCGTGGCCCGCCCGGAACCGCCACCGCCCCGGTCCCTCCCGTCACACACCCGTCACACAAGCCCCACCCCCGGCGCCCCCACCCACCCCGGGCGCCCCCCGTAGCCCTCCCGGCGGGCGCCACCGTCCGTCCCGAGGATGACCGCCCCCTCCCCTCCGTCCGCCCCGGGGAGGACACCCGGCGCGCTGTTACACAACCGACGGATTTCCGTGCCCTCGTTGTGGGCCCCCCGCACATTGCGCCGCAACACCCCCTCCGTAGCGTCCGTCTCGTGCTGGAGATGACCACCGGCACGGACAACGTGGGGAACGTAAGCGATCGGAGGCGTCGGCATGGCGACCAGCGGCGGCAAGGTACTGGACTTCGAGGAGTACGTACGGACGCGGCAGGAGGCGCTGCTGCGCAGTGCCCGGCGTCTGGTGCCGGACCCGGTCGACGCCCAGGACCTGTTGCAGACGGCCCTGGTCCGCACGTACGGCCGCTGGGACGGCATCGCGGACAAGTCGCTGGCCGACGCCTACCTCCGCCGCGTCATGATCAACACCCGCACCGAGTGGTGGCGGGCACGCAAGCTGGAGGAGGTGCCCACCGAGCAGCTCCCGGACGCGAGCGTCGACGACGGCACCGAGCAGCGCGCCGACCGCGCCCTGCTGATGGACATCCTCGGGGTGCTGGCTCCCAAGCAGCGCAGTGTGGTGGTCCTGCGACACTGGGAGCAGATGAGCACGGAGGAGACCGCCGCCGCGCTCGGAATGTCGACCGGTACGGTCAAGAGCACGCTGCACCGGGCCTTGGCGCGCCTGCGCCAGGAGCTTGCCCACCGCGACATCGACGCACGGATGCTGGAGCGCGGGGAGCAGGAGCGGTGCGCCGCCTGAGCCGCGGCGCACGGCGTCCGGCGGCGGGCCCGGCATCGTCCCCGGTGACGGGGCGGACGGGCGGCACCGGCACCACCCACACAACAACATCGGCAACGGCGGGATCGGCGGCTGTGCGAGCGGCGCGGTGAGCGGGAGCGGATTGTCCAGGTACAGGTTGACCATGGGCGGGTTGACCAAAGGCGGCGCGGCCACCGCGGGGGTGGCCGCCGTCGGCCTGTTGCTGGCCGGGTGCACCCCGTCCGGCGAGGGCGTCCGCACCGAAGGGACGGCACACCCCACCCCGGCGCCGAAGGGCGTGGTGAGCGCGTCCCCGTCGCCCAGCTCACTGAAGCAGTACGAGAAGGTGGACGCGGTCGCGCTGCTCAAGCGGGACCCGAAGGTGTCCTCGTACGTGAAGCGCACCCTGGCGAAACCGTGCGCCGCCGCGCAGTACCCCGTCGACGTGACCTACGCAACGCTGACCGGCGGGAAGCACCCGGACGTCGTCGTCAACGTGATGACCTGCGCGGATTCCGTCGGTATCGGTTCCTACGTCTACCGCAGGAACGACAGTGCGGGCGGCAGGTATGACAACGTGTTCACCGACGAGCAGACGACGGTCTACGCCGGGGTCAGCAAGGGTGAGCTGGAGGTCTCCAAGCAGACCTACGGCACCGCGGACAAGGTGTGCTGCCCGTCGGGTGAGGATGTGATGACCTACCGCTGGTCGTCCGGGCGCTTCACCGAGTACGACCGCTACCACACGGATTACAGCAAGACCACCGCCGACGACCCCGGGTCGCGGGACGGTAACGGATCGGAGGGTTGAGAGCGAGCATGGCCGACACCCATGTGCTCTTCGTCGAGGACGACGACGTCATCCGCGAGGCCACCCAGCTCGCCCTGGAGCGCGACGGTTTCGTGGTCACCGCGATGCCGGACGGCCTCGCGGGCCTGGAGGCGTTCCGCGCCAACCGTCCCGACATCGCGCTGCTGGACGTGATGGTGCCGGGGCTGGACGGCGTCAGCCTGTGCCGCCGTATCCGTGACGAGTCCACGGTCCCGGTGATCATGCTGTCGGCGCGGGCGGACTCGATCGATGTGGTGCTCGGCCTGGAGGCCGGCGCGGACGACTACGTCACCAAGCCGTTCGACGGTGCCGTCCTGGTCGCCCGCATCCGTGCCGTGCTGCGCCGTTTCGGGCACGCCAGCGGCAACTCGGCCGGCGGCCGCGGGCCGGCCGGGGCGGAGGAGGCCACCGAGGCGATATTGCGCTTCGGTGACCTGGAGGTCGACACCGAGGGCATGGAGGTCCGCAAGAGCGGTCTGCCCGTCGCGCTGACCCCCACCGAGATGCGTCTGCTGCTGGAGTTCTCCGACGCCCCCGGCACCGTCCTCTCCCGGGACCGGCTGCTGGAGCGGGTGTGGGACTACGGCTGGGGCGGTGACACCCGCGTCGTCGACGTCCACGTCCAGCGGCTGCGCGGCAAGATCGGCCAGGACCGCATCGAGACGGTGCGCGGCTTCGGTTACAAGCTGAGAGGCTGACGGCCGCGGTGGTCTCGCTGGCCCTGCGGACGGGTCTGAGATGGAAGCTCAGCGCCGCGATCGCGCTCGTCGGGGCGCTGGTCGCCGTGGCGCTGAGCCTTGTCGTGCACAACGCCGCCCGGATGTCGATGCTCGACAACAGCCGGGACGTGCAGAGCGAACGGCTCAACAACACCCAGAAGTTCTACGAGTCCACCGGACGCCTCCCGGTCGGCGCGAAGTTCGACGACCCGGCGCTGCCGCCGCCGCTGCGCGCCGCGGTCCTCAAGAACAAGCGCGCCACCTACATCCAGGACTCCTCGCAGCCAGCGCCCGAGGTGTGGGCCGCGTCCCCGGCGGGCAACGGGCGGGTGCTGTCCGTGCACGCCCGCTTCCCCGACCGCTTCTCCGTCCTGGAGGACCTCGACAAGGCGCTGGTCGTCGGCTCGGCCGCGGTGGTCCTCGGCGGCTGCGCGCTGGGGGTGCTGGTCGGCGGGCGGCTGTCGAAGCGGCTGCGCAAGGCGGCCGCCGCGGTCGGCAAGCTCGCCGACGGCGACACCTCCGTCCGCATCCGGGACGAGGTCGGCGGCCGGGTGCGCGACGAGACCGACGATCTGGCCTGGGCGGTCGACGCCATGTCCGACGCGCTCCAGAAGCGCATCGAGGCGGAACGCCGGGTCACCGCGGACATCGCCCATGAGCTGCGCACTCCGGTCACCGGGCTGGTGACCGCCGCCGAGCTGCTGCCGCCGGGCCGCCCCTCCGAGCTGGTCCGCGACCGGGCGCAGGCGCTGCGTACCCTCGTCGAGGACGTGCTGGAGGTGGCCCGGCTCGACGGGCACGCCGAGCGCGCCGAACTCCAGGACGTCGCCCTCGGCGAGTTCGTCACCCGCCGTGTGCGCTCCCTCAACGGGGACGTCACGGTCGAGGTGGTCCGGGACGCCGAGGTCACCACCGATCCGCGCCGTCTGGAGCGCATCCTCGGCAATCTGATCGCCAATGCGGCGCGGCACGGCAGGCCGCCGATCGAGGTGAGCGTCGAGGGCCGGGTGGTGCGGGTGCGCGACCACGGGCCGGGCTTCCCCGAGGCGCTGCTGCGCGAGGGGCCCAGCCGCTTCCGCACCGGCAGCAGCGACCGGGCCGGCCGCGGCCACGGCCTGGGCCTGACCATCGCCGCCGGTCAGGCGCGTGTCCTCGGCGCCCGGCTGACGTTCCGCAACGCCGACGAGCTGACCGACGGGTCGACCGGCGCGGTCTCCGTGCTGTGGCTCCCGGAGAACGCGCCGACCGCCACCGGCAGCTTCCCCGTCATCCAGCTCCCGGATCGCTGAGCCACCGAAGACGGGCGGCCCCGGTACGCGGGTGTCGCGCGCCGGGGCCGCCCGTACGGGGTGGGGGTCAGACGGTCTCCGCCACCGCCGCCCGGTCCGCGGGGGCGTCCGCGCCGTCGGCGGGCTTGGCCGGGCCGCCGCGCAGCGGCACCTCCTTGAGGAACCAGGCCGCGGCGAAGCTGACGACGCTGATCAGCGCGCCCCACAGGAAGACCTGGTGGGTGCCGTTGCTGACCGCGTGCATATAGGCGTCCTTGACGGCGGGCGGCAGCTGGGCCAGGCCCTTCGGGTCGAGCTGGCCGCTGCCGCCCGCGATCTTCCCGCCGGCGGCGCTGCCGAGACGCTCGGTCATGGTGTTCTGCACATGCTGAGTGAAGATCGCGCCGAGGATCGCGACGCCGAAGGAGCCGCCGATCGTCCGGAACAGAGTGGCGGACGAGGAGCCGACGCCCATGTCCTTCATCTCGACGCTGTTCTGCGCTATCAGCATCGTGGTCTGCATCAGGAAACCCATACCGGCACCGAGGACGGCCATGTAGACGCCGGAGGTGAAACGGGTGGTGCCGGTGTCCATCAGGGACAGCAGCGCCAGCCCCGCGGTGATCAGCGCGGCGCCGCCGACGACGAAGACCTTGTACTTGCCGGTCGTGGTGGTGACCCGGCCCGCGAACAGCGAGACGACCATCATCGACAGCAGCATCGGCAGCAGCAGCAGACCGGAGTTGGTGGCCGAGGCGCCCTGCACGGTCTGCTGGAACAGCGGCAGGAAGGTCATCGACCCGAACATCACGAAGCCGACCAGGAAGCCGATGAGGGTGACGAGGGAGAAGTTGTTGTTGCGGAAGATGTGCAGCGGCAGCACCGGCTCGCTGACCTTGGTCTCCACGAGGACGAAGATCCCCAGCGCGACGACGCCGAGCACGGCGAGGCCGATGATCTGCGGCGACAGCCAGTCGTAGGTGGTACCGCCCCAGGTGGTGATCAGGACCAGCGCGGTGATGCCGACGGTGAGCAGAACGGCACCGCCGTAGTCGATCCGGCCCTCGGCGCGCTTCTTGGGCAGATGCAGCACCGCGGTGACCATGACCAGCGCGATCGCGCCGAGCGGCAGGTTGATGTAGAAGCTCCAGCGCCAGCCGAGGTGGTCGGTGATGGCGCCGCCGACCAGCGGACCGCCGATCATCGCGACGGCCATGACACCGGCCATCATGCCCTGGTACTTGCCCCGCTCCCGGGGCGGGACGAGATCACCGATGATCGCCATGACGCCGACCATCAGACCGCCGGCGCCCAGGCCCTGAACGGCGCGGAAGCCGATGAGCTGCCCCATGTCCTGCGCCATCCCGGACAGCGCCGAGCCGATCAGGAAGAGGACAATGGACGACAGGAAGATTCCCTTGCGTCCGTACATGTCGCCGAGCTTGCCCCAGATCGGCGTCGAGGCCGCGGTGGCGAGCGTGTACGCGGTGACCACCCAGGACAGGTGCTCCATGCCGCCGAGTTCGCCGACGATCGTCGGCATCGCGGTACCGACGATCATGTTGTCCAACATGGCGAGCAGCATGGCGATCATCAGCGCGAACAGGACCACCCGCACACTCGCGGGTGCCCTGCCTTCGCCCGGCGCTTGTTGTTGCTCGTCCCCCGTCGGGGTCGCTTTCTGCGACATCCCCATCACTCCTACTTACTTGCCGCCCGGCTAGTTCGATACCGTGCAGAAGGTAGGCCGTCAATAGCCGGGCGTCAAGTAAGTTATTGGGCTGCCCTCCAGGACCGACACGCAGGAGAAGCACCGTGAGCACACCGCAGGCGCGCAGGAGCAACACCCGCCAGCGCATCCAGGACGTCGCTCTGGAGTTGTTCTCCGAACGCGGATACGAAAAGACCTCGCTACGCGAGATCGCCGAGCGCCTTGAGGTCACCAAGGCGGCCCTCTACTACCACTTCAAGACCAAAGAGGACATCATCATCAGTCTCTTCGAGGACCTGGTGCAGCCCATCGACGAGCTGATCGCCTGGGCCGAGGAGCAGCCGCGCACCCTGGAGACCAAGTCCGAGGTCATCCGCCGTTACAGCGAATCACTCCGCGAGGCGGAACCGCTCTTCCGCTTCATGCAGGAGAACCAGGCCACGATGCGGGACCTCAGCATCGGCGACACCTTCAAGCAGCGGATGTTCTCCCTCATCGCGCTGCTGCGGGAACCGGACGCGGAACTCGTCGACCAGGTGCGCTGCATCACCGCGCTCTTCTCGATGCACGCCGGGATGTTCGTGCTGCAGAACATTGAGGGCGACCCCGAGGACAAGCGCGAGGCCGTCCTCAGGGTCGCCACTGAACTGGTCACGGCGGCCAACCCGCCGAACCGCCGGCCAGCCCGGCCGGATTCAACTCAGACGGCAGCGCCGTGAGCCCGCAGGAATCCGGTGGGCTCGATGCCCGACCCGTAGTTGGGGCCGGTACGGACCTCGAAGTGCAGGTGGGGACCGGTGGAGTTACCGGTGCTGCCGGACAGGCCGATCTGCTGGCCGGTCGCCACGGACTGGCCGACACGGACCTGGATCTGTGACAGGTGCGCGTACTGGGTGTACTTGCCGTTGGCGTGCTTGACCACGATGGCGTTGCCGTACGCCGGGCCGTCACCGCCGCCGTTCGGGCCGGCCTTGACGACGACGCCCTGGTGGGCGGCGTACACCGCGGTACCGGTCGGCACGACGAAGTCCTGACCGCTGTGGTTGTGCGCCCAGTGGGTGCCGGCCAGACCGAAGGTCGAGCCCAGCGTGTACGTCGCGACGGGCTTGACCCAGGAGTCGGCGGCACTGGCCTTCGCGGCCTGGGCCTTCACCTGCGGGGCGGCGGAGGCGGGAGCAGCGGCCGCGTGGGCGGCACCGGCACCGAACGCCAGGGCGGCGCCGAGACCGGCGGCGACAACGGCGGCACGGGTGCGCAGAGCGGACTTCTTGGAATGACGGTCAGCGGAAAACGTCGACATGCGGGTAATTCCTCCGAATAGCTTGACTCCCCGGCTGCGGACCGGGATCGCCATTCCTTGGTAACCCGCCTCCGGCATTCCGCCAAGACCCCTTCCTACTACCGCGCGCCGTACCCCGCCGCACGGAATTCCCTCCCGTACGGCCGCCCGGACGGCGGCGCCCCGCTCGCCGGGACGGCCCCTCCGCGCCGCCGGGCGCCAACCGCCACACCCCACACAACCTGCGTTTTTGCCGCTGGACCCGCACCCGTCCCGGCCCCTCCCCGACCGCCCCCACACCGGGTGCGCCCCGGGCTCCGCTCCCCCGCGCGCCTTTTCCCCTAACGTTCCTAGTAGGGCCTCATTCGGCTGTGCTACACGTCACCGAATAACGGGACCGCCCCCCTCGGATTGCTTTCTCCGGCCCTCTGGATTTGTGACCGCGCTTACATGAATCGCTGTGACGCGGATTACGGAAAAGGGGAATTCGTGGCCCGGCGGGCGCCCGATCACCGCCGGGGAACGCGGGACCGCGTGCCCGCGCCACGCCCCGCGGGCATGCGGACGGCCGCCCCCGCCGAGGGGACGGCCGTGAACGCGCCGCCGCCCCGGACCGTGGAGAACGGTCCGGGGCGGCGGGCAGGGGCCTCAGCGGCCCTGTGGAGCGGTGTTACGCGTCCTTGCTGAGGTTCGGGCCCGAACCTCCGGTCGCGGACTCGATCGGCGGGGCGTCCGGCAGGGCGGCCTTCTCCTCACCGCGGAAGGTGAACTTGGCGGCCTCGCCCTCGCCCTCGACGTCCACGACCACGATGTGGCCGGGGCGCAGCTCGTTGAAGAGGATCTTCTCCGAGAGGGTGTCCTCGATCTCGCGCTGGATCGTGCGGCGCAGCGGACGGGCGCCGAGCACCGGGTCGTACCCGCGCTTGGCCAGCAGCGTCTTGGCCTCGCCACTGAGCTCGATGCCCATGTCGCGGTCCTTCAGCCGCTCGTCCACCTTGGCGATCATCAGGTCGACGATCTGGATGATGTCGTCCTGCGACAGCTGGTGGAAGACCACCGTGTCGTCGACACGGTTGAGGAACTCGGGCCGGAAGTGCTGCTTGAGCTCCTCGTTGACCTTGGCCTTCATCCGCTCGTAGCCGGTCTTGACGTCGCCCTGGGCGGCGAAGCCCAGGTTGAAGCCCTTGGAGATGTCCCGGGTGCCGAGGTTGGTCGTCATGATGATGACGGTGTTCTTGAAGTCCACGACCCGGCCCTGGGAGTCGGTCAGACGACCGTCCTCCAGGATCTGGAGCAGCGAGTTGAAGATGTCCGGGTGGGCCTTCTCGACCTCGTCGAAGAGCACGACGGAGAACGGCTTGCGACGCACCTTCTCGGTGAGCTGGCCGCCCTCCTCGTAGCCGACGTAGCCGGGGGGCGAGCCGAACAGCCGGGAGACGGTGTGCTTCTCGCTGAACTCCGACATGTCGAGGGAGATCAGCGCGTCCTCGTCGCCGAAGAGGAACTCGGCGAGCGTCTTCGACAGCTCGGTCTTACCGACACCGGACGGGCCGGCGAAGATGAACGAGCCACCGGGGCGCTTGGGGTCCTTGAGGCCCGCGCGGGTGCGGCGGATGGCCTGGGAGAGCGCCTTGATGGCGTCCTTCTGGCCGATGACGCGCTTGTGGAGCTCGTCCTCCATGCGCAGCAGCCGCGAGGACTCCTCCTCGGTGAGCTTGAAGACCGGGATGCCGGTGGCCGTGGCCAGGACCTCGGCGATCAGGTCCTCGTCGACCTCGGCGACGACGTCCATGTCGCCGGCCTTCCACTCCTTCTCCCGCTTCGCCTTGGCGGTGAGGAGCTGCTTCTCCTTGTCGCGCAGGCCGGCGGCCATCTCGAAGTCCTGCGAGTCGATCGCGGACTCCTTCTCGCGGCGCACGTCGGCGATCTTCTCGTCGAACTCGCGGAGGTCCGGCGGCGCGGTCATCCGGCGGATGCGCATCCGGGAGCCGGCCTCGTCGATCAGGTCGATCGCCTTGTCCGGCAGGAAGCGGTCGGAGATGTAGCGGTCGGCGAGGGTGGCGGCGGCGACCAGGGCGGAGTCCGTGATGGACACCCGGTGGTGCGCCTCGTAGCGGTCCCGCAGGCCCTTGAGGATCTCGATGGTGTGCGGCAGCGACGGCTCGGCGACCTGGATGGGCTGGAAGCGGCGCTCCAGCGCGGCGTCCTTCTCCAGGTGCTTGCGGTACTCGTCGAGCGTGGTGGCACCGATGGTCTGGAGCTCACCGCGGGCCAGCATCGGCTTGAGGATGCTGGCGGCGTCGATCGCGCCCTCGGCGGCGCCCGCGCCCACGAGGGTGTGCAGCTCGTCGATGAACAGGATGATGTCGCCGCGGGTGCGGATCTCCTTGAGGACCTTCTTCAGGCGCTCCTCGAAGTCACCGCGGTAGCGGGAGCCGGCGACCAGGGCACCGAGGTCGAGGGTGTAGAGGTGCTTGTCCTTGAGGGTCTCGGGCACCTCGCCCTTGACGATGGCCTGCGCCAGGCCCTCGACGACGGCGGTCTTGCCGACGCCGGGCTCGCCGATGAGGACCGGGTTGTTCTTCGTGCGGCGGGACAGCACCTGCATGACCCGCTCGATCTCCTTCTCGCGCCCGATGACCGGGTCGAGCTTGGTCTCCCGCGCGGCCTGGGTGAGGTTGCGGCCGAACTGGTCCAGCACGAGCGACGTCGAGGGCGTGCCCTCGGCGGGCCCGCCGGCCGTGGCGGCTTCCTTGCCCTGGTAGCCGGAGAGCAGCTGGATGACCTGCTGCCGCACGCGGTTGAGGTCGGCGCCGAGCTTCACCAGGACCTGGGCGGCGACGCCCTCGCCCTCGCGGATCAGGCCGAGCAGGATGTGCTCGGTGCCGATGTAGTTGTGGCCGAGCTGAAGGGCCTCGCGGAGCGACAGCTCCAGGACCTTCTTGGCACGGGGGGTGAAGGGGATGTGGCCGGACGGGGCCTGCTGGCCCTGACCGATGATCTCCTCGACCTGCTGGCGGACCGCCTCGAGCGAAATCCCGAGGCTCTCCAGGGCCTTAGCGGCGACACCCTCACCCTCGTGGATCAGGCCCAGGAGAATGTGCTCGGTGCCGATGTAGTTGTGGTTGAGCATCCGGGCTTCTTCCTGAGCCAGGACGACAACCCGCCGCGCGCGGTCGGTGAACCTCTCGAACATCGTAAATCGCTCCTCAGAGCGGTCGGGCAAAGGAGGGGGCGGTCCCCTCCCTGTCCTTCCGCATGCTAGTCCCGCGGGGCGGGACAGCTCATTCCAACTGCCGACACCCGTTGGCGCCTCACCCCACTCGTGGAGGGATGTCGTCTGCCCGAAACAGCCGACAACTGCTCCAACCCGATGGTGCGAGACGATGTTCCCGCAGGCCAGGCATATACGCCCGCCACCACTACGCCGATGGCGAACGCCGTCCCTTCCGGCGCGCCCGCCCGTCGTCCGCGGTCATGCCGGACGAAGCGCGTTGTGCGCCGTCACACCGTCTTTTCCCTCACCGGAAGTCCTACCCGCCGCCACTGACAGTCCATGCGGCGCGGGCCTTGCGGCTCCGCTACGGGCGAACAACCCCACCCCGCCGAAGGCTTCCGTGCGCCCCTTGCGCGGCGACCGTCCGTACGAGGAGGCCGACCCAGCGTAACTTCGCCCGTTGCCGGAAGTTGCACCGGGCATGTGCCCCGCGCCGCCGCGCCCCCGTCCCCCTCTCGCCGCCGTCCGGCGGTGGTACGAGGAGGAGCTGGGCTGGCCGACCACCGGGGCGGAGCCGCTGGAGCTGCTCACCGGGGTGTGCTTCGACGTCCTGGAGATGCCCGCCGACGCGGGGCGGGCGGTGCTGCGGCGGCTGCCGCGTACCGGTCCCGTCGCGCTGCTGGACGGCGGGCGGGCACGGGCCGGAGAGGTCCCGGCCGCGGGCGGCGGGAATCCCCCGGGCGTTCGGCCGAAAATGCTCATGCTGGTGGCGGTCGGCGGCGCCGAGGAGCTTCCCGGAATCCTGGAATGGCTGGAGTGGGGCACGCTCACGCCGGAACTCACGGCGCGCGGCGCCGGCGAACGGATGCCCGCACCGTCATTCCCGTCCGCCGGGCCACCGGCCGCCGGAGACGGCTCGCGGGAGGCCGCGGGGTGGGTGCGGCCTCCCGAACCGGGGTACGACGCCGGTCGCTGCCTGCCCTCCACGGGGGCGGGGGCAGGTTTCGGGGACAGGGGTGGTGTCCCCGGCCTCGTACGGATCGTGGGCACGGCGGCGACGGAATGCCACCGGGCCCGGTTGTTGCGTGCTGGTAATGACCAAACCGATCGCGCCGACGGCGGTCAGCCGTTGGCCTTCTCGTATGCCTCGCGAATGTCGGCGGGGACACGGCCGCGGTCATTGACGTTGTAGCCGTTCTCCTTCGCCCAGGCGCGCACCTTCGCGGTGTCCGGGCTGCCGCCGGAAGCCGCGCGGGACTTGCCGCGGCCGGAAGAAGCGCGGCCACCGGTGCGACGGCCGGCCTTCACGAAGTCCGCGAGCGATTCGCGCAGCTTCTCTGCGTTGGCGGTGGTGAGGTCGATCTCGTAGGACTTGCCGTCGAGAGAGAACGTCACGGTCTCGTCGGCCTCGCCGCCGTCGAGGTCGTCGACAAGAAGAACCTGAACCTTCTGTGCCACCGGGTTTCCCTTTCATCGAATGCGGATTACGACGGAAAGCAAACCGCTTTTCCCGGAAAAACACAAACCCCTGGGTAGGGTTCACTTGGCCGGGGAGCGGGGAACCCTTCGCCCCTCAGGCACGGGATAGCGGCGCGATTCGGACATAGAACACTGATCACAGGTGCAGAAGCATGCGGGTGTTGCCCAGGGTGTTGGGCTTCACTCGTTCGAGACCGAGGAACTCGGCAACGCCCTCGTCATAGGAGCGCAGGAGCTCACTGTAGACATCACCGTCCACTGGCGTCTCACCGATCTCGACGAAGCCGTGCTTGGCGAAGAAGTCCACCTCGAACGTGAGACAGAAAATACGTCGCACCCCGAGCCAGCTCGCGGTACGCACGAGCTTGTCGAGCACCTGATGGCCGACGCCCGTGCCCCTCATCCGCGGGTCCACGGCCAGCGTGCGGACCTCGGCGAGGTCCTCCCACATGACGTGCAGGGCACCGCACCCGACCACCTCGGCGTCCTCGTCGCGCTCGGCGACCCAGAACTCCTGGATGTCCTCGTAAAGCGTGACGGTGGCTTTGTCGAGCAGGATGCCGTCACGGGAGTAGGAGTCGATGAGCCGGCGGACGGCGGACACATCGCTGGTCCTGGCGCGGCGGACGGTGAGTCCTTTTGAATGCGGAGGCATGCACGGACGCTATCGCCCGTCCGTCTCCCCGTCCCCTTCGGGTTCGCCGCCTTCCCGGGAGGCGCCGGGGGACTCCTGTTCGGAAGGCGCGGAGTCTTCCCCCGGATCTGCCTCTTCCGGTGGTTGTGCTTCTTCCCCGGGAGCGTCCGGATCACCGGTCCGTTCATCGATCCGGAGCATGCGTACGGCGTCCTGGAGGGCTTGTCGCTGTTCCGGCGACATCATGCCGAAGAAGGCGACGAGAGCGGCTGCCGCGTTGTCACTGGCGGACCACGCTTCGTTCATCAGTGCGGCCGCATAGGCGGCACGAGTGGAGACCGCCTCATATCGATAGGCGCGTCCTTCGGCTTCCCTGCGGACCCACCCCTTCTGATGGAGGTTGTCCAATACGGTCATCACCGTCGTGTAGGCGATCGACCGTTCCTTCTGCAGATCTTCCAGGACTTCTCGAACAGTGACCGGGCGGTTCCACTCCCAGACCCGCGTCATCACCGCGTCTTCCAGCTCACCCAGGGGTCTTGGCACACAAGAACAATAGTGGGGAGATGTCGCGAATGCCGGGTTATCGCGATGCGTTTACCGGTCTAAAACGGTGTACGGCCCGGGATATGCGTTCCCGGGCCGTACACCGGGCGCGGACCACCGCGCCGGGGAAGGTCGTCAGGCGCCGTGCGCCGTGGGCTCCTGCTTGCCCTCCGCACGGGCGAGGGCGGCATCGACGGCCGCGTCCTCCTTGGCCTTGTTCGACCCGCCCTGACTCTTGACGATCGTGACGATCAGCGCGGTGAACGCCACGGCCATCACAGCGGGCGGAAGGAGCGCGGCGACGTACTGCATGGCGAGGGCCTCCTCTGGGCGTGAGGTCTCCAGGGTACGCAGCGCTCAGGCACTGCGGGTCTCGGGGGGCGGCGCGGGCTTGCGCCGGGGCGGGAACACCTCGCCCGGGGTGGGCACCGGCCGGTCCCGGCGCGGTTCCTTGGGCCCGGGCCTCTGGGCGGGGCGGGGCGCGGGCCGGGGCGTCT
>NZ_JCANQV010000062.1:0-24357 GCF_059553635.1 Candidatus Streptomyces philanthi | reverse complement strand
TGCACCCCGGCGGGATGCCTTCGGGGAAGGTGTTCGGATCGGGGTTGATGAAGCACGGGACATCGGCGAGCGAGGCCGCCTGAGCGGGAGCGACACTCGCACCCAGCACGGCCATGGCGCCCAACAGGACAGCGGCGACAGTACGCATACGGAAACTCCTTCGGATCAACGCCGGACAAACCGACGTAGCACTCCGTATACCCCGCCCCTCCCCACCCCTCGGCACGCTGCCCCGCCCCTTCGCCGGAACGGAGGCATCCATCCGTCGTGCCTGCGCCCGCGCCTGCGGCGACCAAGGCTTGACGCCCGGCTGAGCGGAGGTGGGCCGCAGCCCAGGACGGCTGCTGGGCGACCGCGAGTGCGGCGGGCAGGTCGAGGTCGAGGACGGTGATGCCGGGCAGGTGTCCTCGCGGAGCCTCGCACCGCGTCGGTCGGGTGCCGTCTCAGAGGCGTGTCATTTCCTCGCCTCGGTGGCCGGCCTGGGAGGTGTCCTGTCCCTCTCGGGAGCAGTTCCTCGCGCGTCTTGGGAGGGGCGGGCGGCCTCCCAGGCCGCCTCGATCATCCGGAAGATCTCGTCCACCGCGGCCTCCGGGTCGTCCTCCTCGCGGGCCAGTGAATAGGCGTCGATCGCGAACCTCGCGATCGTCCGGCAGGCCGTGGGGGAGCGGGACAGGTCGGGGGTGGCGGTGATGGTCGTTGCCAGTGACTCCGCGTGGCGCAGTCGCATCGACTCCTCGTACTCGCGCAGGGCGGGTGAGGCGTCGATCATGCGCCAGATCGGGGCGGCGCCGTCCGCCGTGCAGTGCCGCACCAGGGCCTGGACCTCGTCGCGCAGTGCGGGGATGAGGGGTTCGTGCGGTGCCCGGTCGGTGACCGCCCGGGTGAGGCGCTGCTCGAAGTCCGTGTCCTGCTCGAACACCAGGGCCTCTTTCGAGGCGAAGTGGGAGAAGAGCGTGGTGACGGCCACGTCCGCCTCGGCGGCCACCTCGCGGATGCCCACCGCGTCGTAGCCGCGTTCCAGGAAGAGCCGCAGGGCGGTGTCGGCGATCTTCTGGCGGGTCGCGGCCTTCTTGCGCTCGCGGCGTCCGGTCGGCACGGTCATGCGCTCACGCTACCAAATGCAAAGTCGTAACCGTGCAAAAACGCTAACCGTTAGTGTTACGGTCGGTCGCATGAAGAAAGTGAGCTTCGCCGAGTTCGGCGGTCCGGACGTGCTGCGACTCGTGGACGCCGAGGAGCCCCACCCGGGCCCCGGTCAGGTACGCATCGCCGTGCGGGCGGCGGGCGTGAACCCCGTCGACTGGAGAATCCGTGAGGGCCAGGTCCTGAAGGCCCATCCGATCGAGCTGCCCTCCGGCGTCGGGCTGGACGCCTCCGGAGTGGTGGACGAGGTCGGCGAGGGCGTCGAAGAGGTCGAGGTCGGCGACCGTGTGTTCGGCGAAGGTGCCGACACCTGTGCCGAGTTCGCCGTGCTGTCGGCCTGGGCCCGTATGCCCGAGGGCCTGACGTTCGAGGAGGCGGCCGGGTACCCGTCCGTGGTGGAGACCGCGCTGCGCGTCCTCCGCGAAGTCGGCGTGCGGTCCGGGCAGACGCTGCTGGTCAGCGGCGCGTCAGGGGGAGTGGGATCGGCGGTGCTGCAGATCGCCCGCGACCGCGGCATCACGGTGATCGGCACGGCCGGGGCCGCGAACCAGGACTATCTGCGCAGCCTGGGCGCCATCGCCACGACGTACGGCGAGGGCTGGGCCGAGCGGGTGCGGCGGCTCGGCCGCGTCGACGCGGCACTCGACCTGGCCGGCTCGGGCGTGCTCCGCGAACTTGTCGAGCTGACCGGAGACCCGCGGAAGGTCATCTCCATCGCCGATCTCGGCGCGCCGGAGCTGGGCGTCCGGTTCTCCGGCGTGGCCGGGAGCGTGCCGGACGCGCTCGCCGAGGCCGTCCGCCTCATCACGAGGGGAAAGCTCCGCATCCCGGTCGAGAAGTCGTACCCGCTCACCGAGGCCGCGGCGGCGCACATCGACAGCCAAGCGGGTCACACGCGCGGGCGCCGGGTCCTCGTCACCTGAGCCGATTCCGGCAAGCCGCATTCCTGGGTGGGCCTCGCCCGCCCTCGGTGACTCCTTGTCGCAGGCGCCTTCGCGGTGGCGGAGGACGACGGCGTCGTCTTCCAGGGCGCCGGCGTCCGCAGATCGTTGACCTGCGGTTTCTTGTCGGTGCGCTCAAAGAGACCCGGCAACCGCGGCACCGTGTGCCCTCTGCGCGAGCGGAGCCGGGGCGTCCCGTCGCAGCGCCCGCCACGCGCGGGCACGGCGCCCCGGACCACCGCCCGACAGCTTCACACCCCCCGCTCCGCCTCTTCCCGCTCAGCCCCCGCCCCCTCACCAGAGCCCCGAGCCGTCCCCGTACCCTCCCGCCCGTCCCCGGTACCGGACGGCACCCGCCGCAACAGCGCCCCGTACCCGATCGCTGCCACGGTGCCGACCGCGGCGCACGCCACCCACAGGGTGTTCGCGCCGAAGTGGTCGATGATCGTGCCGCCGAGCAGGGGGGCGGTGAGGGAGGCGACGGACCAGGACAGGGAGTACATTCCCTGGTAGCGGCCGCGTCCGTGGGTGGGGGAGAGCCGGACCACAAGGCCCATCTGCGTGGGGGAGTTGACGATTTCGCCGAGGGTCCACACGGCCACCGTGATCGCGTACACGGCGACGGAGCCGGCGAGGGCGGTCAGTCCGAAGCCGTAGCCCGCGAGCAGGGACGAGCCGATCAGGAGCATGGCGGGGCTGCGGTGCTCGATGACGCGGGTGACGGGGATCTGGAGGAGGACGATCAGGACGCCGTTGACGGCGAGGACCAGGCCGAAGTCGGAGCTGGAGAAGCCGTCCCGGCCCATCGCGACCGGCAGGGAGACGTACGCCTGCTGGAACACCAGGGCCAGCAGCAGGTTCAGGCCGACGACGGTCATGAAGCGGCCGTCGCGGACGACCGTGCCCATGGAGACGCGGGCGGGGCCGTCCGCCGGGTGCGCCGGTCCGGCCGGGCCCGGTTGCGGGCGGGACTCGGGGAGCTTGAGGAAGACCACCAGCGCGCACACCAGGACGAGCGCGGATTCGCCCAGGAAGAGGGCGAGGTACCCGTGTTCGGCGATCAGGCCGGCGGCGGTGGCGGAGATCGCGAAGCCGAGATTGATCGCCCAGTAGTTGAGGGCGAAGGCGCGGACACGGTCCTCGGGGGCGACGATGTCGGCCATCATCGCCTGGACCGCGGGCCGTGAGGCGTTGCTCGCCATGCCGACCACGCAGGCGACGCCCGCGATGGCGATCGGGTGCTCCATGAAACCGAGCACCGCCACCGACGCCGCCGTCGCCAGCTGGGCGGCCAGCATCGTGGGGCGCCGCCCGAGCCGGTCGGTCAGGACCCCGGCGACGAGCGACGCGAGGACGCCCCCGAGCCCGTAGAGCGCGCCGACCAGTCCGGCGTACGAGGCGGAGTAGCCGCGCTCGGCGGTGAGATAGAGGGCGAGAAAAGTACCGACGAACGCGCCGAGGCGGTTGACCAGGGTGCTGGTCCACAGCCACCAGAACTGGCGGGGAAGACCGGAGACGCTCGCCATTGCGGCGCGTCTGAGGCTGGCTGCGGACATTGTGCTCCCCCGGGGACATGACAAGCGATGGATGACTGCTCGCAAACTATGGAGGCGCGGGCACAGACCGCTACTGAATTGACGCCAACCGTCAAACGACCTGGTCGGAGGCGTCCGCCCCCGCGTTCCGGAAGACCGCGCGCCCGGCCCCCGGCACCGTCCTGCCCGGTCGCGCCGGGCACCGCTGCCGCCGCCCTCACGCGCGGCGGGGCCATGGCCGGAAGTGGATTACGCTCGACGACATGGCCGACGCACCGTACAAGCTGATCCTCCTCCGCCACGGCGAGAGCGAGTGGAACGCGAAGAACCTGTTCACCGGCTGGGTGGACGTCAACCTCAACGACAAGGGCGAGAAGGAGGCGGTCCGCGGCGGAGAGCTGATCAAGGACGCCGGCCTGCTCCCCGACGTCGTGCACACCTCGCTCCAGAAGCGCGCCATCCGCACCGCGCAGCTGGCCCTGGAGGCCGCTGACCGCCACTGGATCCCCGTCCACCGCAGCTGGCGCCTGAACGAGCGCCACTACGGTGCGCTCCAGGGCAAGGACAAGGCCCAGACCCTCGCCGAGTTCGGTGAGGAGCAGTTCATGCTCTGGCGCCGCTCCTACGACACCCCGCCGCCCCCGCTGGAGGACGGCGCCGAGTTCTCGCAGAGCGACGACCCGCGCTACGCCGGTGTCCCCAGCGAGCTGCGCCCCCGCACGGAGTGCCTGAAGGACGTCGTCCACCGGATGCTCCCGTACTGGTACGACGGCATCGTCCCGGACCTCATCGCCGGCCGCACGGTCCTGGTCGCCGCCCACGGCAACAGCCTGCGCGCCCTGGTCAAGCACCTCGACGGCATCTCCGACGCGGACATCGCCGGCCTGAACATCCCCACCGGCATCCCGCTCTCCTACGAGCTCGACGCCGACTTCCGCCCCCTCAACCCCGGCGGCACCTACCTCGACCCGGAGGCCGCCAAGGCCGCCATCGAGGCCGTGAAGAACCAGGGCAAGAAGAAGTAACACCCTCTCACCGGTGCGAGGCCCCCTGCCCGCGGCGTTGCCGACGGGCAGGGGGCCTGTGTGTGCCCCGGTCACCGAAGCGGCCCCGCCGGGCGGGATGCCCGGCGGGGCCGGTGGCGGCGCGGGCGCCGCGATGTCTGAGGGGCTAGCAGGAGCCGCCGCACTGGCAGGGGGCGCCCGACTGGCAGCCGCAGCCGCAGCTGGGGCCGCAGCCGCAGGCGCCGAGCAGGGGGAGACGCGGGCGCTCGACGGCCGGCGGCTCGTCGTGGGACGCCGGGTTGGGGGAGTCCGCAATGAGTGACATGCACTGCCTCCTAGGAATCACCTTCGGCCCCATTGCAGACCAGTGCCGAGAGGCGCGTCAACGGCGCGTGGGGGCACACGTCAAGGGCGCACGGATGCTCCGGGAGCGTTCCCGCGCTCCTTGTACCGCGGGGAGGACGGACGGCCCGGAGGGGCCCCTGGCCGCGTGGCCGGGCGGCGCCGGCTCAGGCCCCCTCCACCGCCGGGGGCGGGGCGATCTCGTCGGCGTGTTCGCCGGTGACCAGGTAGACGACGCGCTTGGCCACGGAGACCGCGTGGTCGGCGAACCGCTCGTAGTAGCGGCCGAGCAGGGTCACGTCCACGGCCGTCTCGATGCCGTGCTTCCAGCGGTCGTCCATCAGGTGCTGGAAGAGGGCGCGATGGAGCAGGTCCATGGCGTCGTCGTCCTGCTCCAGCTGGAGTGCCAGATCGACGTCCTTGGTGATGATGACCTCGCCGGCCTTCGCCATCAGGCGCTGTGCCAGCTGCCCCATCTCCAGGATGGTGGCGTGCAGGTCGCGCGGGACCGCCGTGGCGGGGAAGCGGAGCCGGGCCAGCTTGGCGACGTGCTGCGCCAGGTCCCCGGAGCGTTCCAGGTCGGCGCTCATCCGCAGGGAGGTGACGACGATCCGCAGATCGGTGGCGACCGGCTGCTGGCGGGCGAGCAGGGTGATCGCCCGGGCCTCCAGGTCGCGCTGGAGGTCGTCGACCTTCTCGTCGGCGGCGATCACGTGCTCGGCCAGCTTGAGGTCCGCGTCGAGTATCGCCGTGGTGGCGCGCCCGATCGCGGAGCCCACGAGCCGGGCCATCTCGACCAGGCCCTCGCCGATCGAGTCAAGCTCCTCGTGGTACGCGTCCCGCATCAGTGACCTTCTCTCGCATCAAGTGGTGGCGTGGGGAAACAGGGGAGACGGGGGAGCGGGGCGGTCGGTGGAACGGAGGGGCGTGTCCGTGCTCCTCGTCCGAACTCCTGCTCCTACGCTCCCACGGCCCGCCTCCGCGCGACCCGTTCCCGGGGAAGCGGCCGCGGCCCTTCCGGGCATCCGGGGACGGCTTCGCGGCTCCCACCTCCGGGGGAACCCCGGGTTCCGGGAGTCCGTCCCGCACTCTCCTCACCTTGAGGGGAAATCGCGACGCATGGGGCCACCGGGAGTGAAGTGACACCGACATCACGGTGAACTCTGGGAGACGGGAGCGCCGTCACGCGGTCCCCGGGCCCGTAGGGCGCCCCGCGTCCCGTGGCCGGGCGTGAACCGCGTCCGACGCCACGGTGAAATCTGGGCGAAGGGTGTTCGATCAGACACTCGCACGTCTGGGGAAGTGTCCGACCCGCCGCATAACCTGGGTGCCATGAACGTGGACGCGGCCGTCGCCGCAGTGGCAGCGATAGCCGGTCTGTGCACCGGCGTGTTCGCCATGCTGGCGTTCCGCTGGAGCGAGCGGGACCAGGCCAAGCCCACCCGCACCTCCCTGCACACCGACGCCGTGCTCCCGCCCGGCGTCGACACCGTCCTGTCCGTCCTGCGCTCGTCCGCCGTGGTCCTCGACGAGGGCGACGCGGTCGTCAAGGCCAGCTCCGCCGCGTACGCTCTCGGGCTGGTCCGCGGTGGCAAGCTCGCCGTCGAGCCGATGCTCCAGATGGCCCGCGACACCCGCAGGGACGGCGAGATACGCCAGGTCGAGCTGGACCTGCCGCGCCGCGGCACCGGCCGCGGGGAGGCCCTCGCGGTCTCCGCCCGCGTCGCGCCGCTCGGCTCCCGGCTCGTGCTCCTGCTGGTGGAGGACCTCACCGAGGCCCGCCGCATAGAGGCCGTCCGCCGTGACTTCGTGGCCAATGTGAGCCATGAGCTGAAGACACCGGTGGGCGCGCTCTCGCTGCTCTCCGAGGCCGTGATGGACGCCAGCGACGACCCCGAGGCGGTCACCCGGTTCGCCGGCCGGATGCAGAACGAGGCCACCCGGCTCACCAACCTCGTCCAGGAACTGATCGACCTCTCCCGGGTCCAGAACGACGACCCCCTGGAGGACGCCGAACCGGTCCGGGTGGACGAACTGGTCGCCGAGGCGATCGACCGCTGCCGCCAGCAGGCCGGCGCCAAGCAGATCACCATGGCCGCCGGAGGCACCGCCGACCTGCACGTCTGGGGCAACCGCGGCCAGCTCGCCGCCGCCCTGGGCAACCTCGTCGAGAACGCCGTCAACTACTCCCCGGCGCGCACCCGCGTCGGCATCGCCGGCCGCCGGGTCACGGCCCCCGGCGGTGACCTGATCGAGATCGCGGTGACCGACCAGGGCATCGGGATCTCCGAGAAGGACCGGGACCGCATCTTCGAGCGGTTCTACCGTGTGGACCCGGCGCGCTCGCGCGCCACCGGCGGGACCGGCCTCGGCCTCGCCATCGTCAAGCACGTGGCCGCCTCGCACGGCGGGGAGGTCACGGTGTGGAGCGCTGAGGGCCAGGGCTCCACCTTCACCCTGCGTCTCCCGGAAGCCGCTGCCGTACGCGACCGCGAACGGCCGGCCCGCCTCGCCACGGAGGGCCTCGACGACGAGGACCGCCCGTACGAGACCTTCAACGATCCGCTCCCTGCTCACCCCGCCCCGGAGGTCCTTCCGTGACCAGAGTGCTCGTCGTCGAGGACGAGGAATCGTTCAGCGACGCACTGTCGTACATGCTCCGCAAGGAGGGCTTCGAGGTCGCCGTCGCGGCGACGGGCCCCGACGGCCTCGACGAGTTCGAGCGCAACGGTGCCGACCTGGTCCTGCTGGACCTGATGCTGCCGGGGCTGCCCGGCACCGAGGTCTGCCGCCAGCTGCGGAGCCGCTCCAACGTCCCCGTCATCATGGTCACCGCCAAGGACAGCGAGATCGACAAGGTCGTGGGGCTGGAGATAGGGGCCGACGACTATGTCACCAAGCCCTTCTCCTCGCGGGAGCTCGTCGCCCGTATCCGCGCGGTGCTGCGCCGGCGCGGGGAGCCGGAGGAGGCCGTCCCGCAGGCGCTGGAGGCGGGCCCGGTCCGGATGGACGTGGACCGGCATGTCGTCACGGTCGGCGGCGGCAAGGTCGATCTGCCGCTGAAGGAGTTCGACCTCCTGGAGATGCTGCTGCGCAACGCCGGGCGCGTACTGACCCGGATGCAGCTCATCGACCGGGTGTGGGGCGCCGACTACGTGGGCGACACCAAGACGCTGGACGTGCACGTCAAGCGGCTGCGCGCCAAGATCGAACCGGACCCGGGGGCGCCGCGCTACCTCGTCACGGTCCGGGGCCTGGGCTACAAGTTCGAGCCGTAGAGAGGACGGCGCGCGCTGTGCGCGAGGCCCGTACGCCGGCGGGAGACGCCGCGTACGGGCCTCTTCGGTGCCAAGACCAGGGGCACCCGCCCGGACCGGACGGGTGCCCCTGGCACACGGGTGACGCGAGCGCGGTCAGTGACCGGTGTGCCCCTCGGGGGACTCGTTGCCCGCAGGCGTGGCCGAACCGCTCGGGGACGCCGTGCCGGACGGGGTCCCCGTGGGCGTGGCGCTGCCGGACGGCTTCGGGACCTCGCTGGGGCCGAAGTCCGCGAAGTGGCCCTTCGAGGGGACGACGAAGG
Source organism: Candidatus Streptomyces philanthi (assembly GCF_059553635.1). Taxonomy (NCBI): domain Bacteria; kingdom Bacillati; phylum Actinomycetota; class Actinomycetes; order Kitasatosporales; family Streptomycetaceae; genus Streptomyces; species Candidatus Streptomyces philanthi. The sequence goes on along the minus strand of NZ_JCANQV010000062.1, from coordinate 15,812 downwards.
CGTTGAGGTGCACCTTGCCGGTGGAGCTGAAGGCGAAGCTCACCGGCTGGGCGTCGCCGTCGCGGAGGGACTCGCGGCCGCTCGGCAGGACGGCGGAGGCGTTGCCCTTGCCGCCGATGACGACCGAGCCGCCGGCCGGCACGGTGATCGGGCCCGGGGTGCCTCCGGCCGGGGTCAGCTTGGCGGTCTCGCCGCTGTCCACGAGGGTGATCGAGTTCAGCTTCTGGTCCTTGGCGCCGCTGTTGAACAGCGTCGCGGCGACCACGGCCGGGCCCTTCGCGTTGCGGTCGGGCTGGGTGATCACGATCGCGTTCTGGATCTTGATGTCACCGACGCTGGTCGCGGCGTGGTCCGGCCTGATCTGAAGGGTCTGGGCGTCGTTTCCGGCCCCGCACGCGGAGAGCGTGGCGATCGAGAGCGTGAGGACGGTGGCGGCGAGGGCGCCGCGTCGAAGGCTGCGGCTCACGGCGGCGGCATCTCCTTGGACGAGCTTCGGCGGCCGAACGGTCGTGCCCGGTCGCGGGTGGACGGCGGGACGGCATCGCGTACGCATCACGGCGGATGCGTACGTAAAGCCGCCCTAAGGGTGTGTCAGCGCCGCTAGGTTACCGAGCCGCCCTCGGGCCGCCGCACCCGACCCGCCCCCAGCGCCCTCGGAGCCCGGTCACGGGTCCGTCGCGGGGGTGTGTTCCGGGCGGGCGTACGCGGTCGCGGGCGGAGGGATTCGAGGGCGTGGCGGCGCATTCCCGGGGCGTGATCCGGGGAATCCGGTGGCGCCCAGGAGAATCTCCGGGGAATAGAAGTATTCGCGGGGAATGGGGCACCGCCGGAATTGATCAACCTCTCGGCGGACACATGGTGATCAATTCGGGAAACTGGTGGGCGGAGTCCGTGAGCACCGAACGGAGTAGCGGAAGTCGCTCATACGGATCTGCGCAAAACGGGACGTTCGACCTCTTCGGCGCCGTCTTCGCGGCGTGTCGCGGGCGTGTTTCCTTGTGCCCGGGAAACGGCTCCGACCTGCGAATACCTGCACGCGGCCGCCCCTCGCAGCACGTCGCGGGTGTTGTTGTCAAGCCCCGAGATATGCCCTGACCTGCGAAAACGCCATTCAGAACGGTCCGTTCACGTGTTAGCATGGATAGCCACGGAAGGGGTACCTGTCACATGACGTTCAAGGTTGGCGACACCGTGGTCTATCCCCATCACGGGGCCGCGCTGATCGAGGCCATCGAAACTCGCCAGATCAAAGGCGTGGACAAGACCTACTTGGTGCTGAAGGTCGCCCAGGGTGATCTGACGGTTCGTGTGCCGGCGGACAATGCGGAGTTCGTCGGTGTGCGCGATGTGGTCGGCCAGGACGGGCTGGACCGGGTCTTCGAGGTGCTGCGCGCACCGTACGCCGAGGAGCCGACGAACTGGTCCCGTCGCTACAAGGCAAACCTGGAGAAGCTCGCTTCCGGTGACGTGATCAAGGTCGCCGAGGTCGTGCGCGACCTGTGGCGCCGGGAGCGCGAGCGCGGACTCTCCGCCGGTGAGAAGCGGATGCTCGCCAAGGCCCGCCAGATCCTGGTGAGCGAACTCGCCCTCGCGGAGAACACCAACGAGGACAAGGCCGAGGCCCTGCTCGACGAGGTTCTCGCCTCCTGACGACGCGCCCGCCCGGGACCGTCGCGGTCCACGGGCCGGCCCCGGAGAACGTGACACCCACGAGGCCGATACAGCGACGAGTGCAGTAGCGCAGTGATGCCGCGGTGCCCGAGTGACGACCGTCTCCCCGAGACGCCGGTTGCCGGGCGCTGCGGCATATCTGCGGGTCCACCCCGACCGCCGGCGAGGCCGGTCCGGGGCGCGGCGCGCGGTGACGCCGGGGCGGAAGAGGAGAATCTGCCGCCGGCGGGCCTGTCACGGCCGCCGGGCCCCGGTCGGCCGTCGCATCGCGGCGGGTGGCGTGCCGGGCCCGGGCAGCTGCCTCGCCCGCTGTCACGGAAGGGGGCGGTCAAGGCGTCGCACCCGGCACGCTGAGGCCATACCCATCCCGGTCGAGGAAACAAACCTGTCTGCGCCAATTCCGGGGACACCCCGGACACCGGAGCCTTCGATGCCAGAAACCTCCCGCCCGGCCCGTACCGCCGTGGTGATCCCCGCCGCCGGCCGCGGTGTGCGGCTCGGCCCCGGCGCCCCCAAGGCGCTGCGCGCGCTGGGCGGCACCCCGATGCTCGTGCACGCCGTCCGCGCGATGGCCGCCTCGCGCGCCGTCTCCCTCGTCGTCGTGGTCGCACCGCCCGACGGCGCCGACGGCGTCCGCCATCTGCTCGCCGAGCATCCCCTCGGCGATCGCACCGACCTCCTCGTCGTCCCCGGGGGCGGGACCCGCCAGGACTCCGTCCGGCGGGGGCTCGCCGCGCTGCCCGGCGACGTGGACGTGGTGCTGGTGCACGACGCCGCGCGGCCCCTCGTCCCGGTGGAGACCGTCGACGCGGTGATCGCCGCGGTCCGCGCGGGCGCGCCCGCCGTCGTCCCGGCGCTGCCGCTCGCCGACACGGTCAAGCAGGTCGAGCCGCGTCAGGACGGGCCCGAGCCGGTCGTCGGCACCCCGGAGCGGAGCCTGCTGCGTGCCGTGCAGACCCCGCAGGGCTTCGACCGCGACACCCTGCTGAAGGCGCACGAGGCGGTCGCCGTCGAGGGCGAGGGCGCCACCGACGACGCCGGGCTCGTCGAACGGCTGGGGGCCCCGGTCGTGGTCGTCCCCGGCCATGAGGAAGCGTTCAAGGTGACCCGGCCGCTGGACCTCGTCCTGGCCGAGGCCGTACTCGCCCGTAGGAGGGCCACCGATGACTACGTCTGAACCGGCACGCACCCAGGCCCCGGAGACCGCCCACCGGTTGCCCGGCGTCCCCCTGGTGGGCATCGGTACCGATGTGCACGCGTTCGAGCGGGGGCGCGAGCTGTGGTGCGCCGGGCTGCTGTGGGAGGGCGAGGAGTTCGGCCTGGCCGGGCACAGCGACGGCGATGTGGCCGCGCACGCCGCCTGTGACGCCCTTTTCTCGGCGGCCGGCATCGGTGACCTCGGGGCGCACTTCGGGACCGACCGCCCGGAGTGGTCCGGCGCGTCCGGGGTGACGCTGCTGGCGGAGGCCGCGCGGATCGTCCGTGCCGAGGGTTTCGCGATCGGCAATGTGGCGGTGCAGGTCATCGGCGTACGGCCGAAGGTCGGCAAGCGGCGGGACGAGGCGCAGCGGGCGCTGTCGGCCGCGGTCGGCGCGCCGGTCTCGGTGTCCGGGACGACGTCGGACGGGCTGGGGCTCACCGGTCGCGCCGAGGGCCTGGCGGCCGTGGCGACAGCGCTGGTGGTGCGGACGGGCTGAGGCCGCGAGGGGCGTTTCGGGGCCACGATGTTCCCCTGAATGCCACGGGAATGCCGTTTCCCGCGCGGTTGTTGGCGATGATCGGAGCATGTCTGCCCGGTTCGGACCCAAGGAAGGAACCCTCGTGACCGCCACCCTGTCCGACGGCCTCAAGCAGCTCCTCGACTCGCCGGTCTTCGTGACCGTCGCCACCCTCCAGCCCGACGGCAGCCCGCAGCTGTCCCCGGTCTGGGTGAAGCGGGACGGCGACGACCTCCTGATCTCCACCACGGTCGGCCGCCGCAAGGAGGCCAACATCCGACGCGACCCGCGGGTCAGCGTGGTCGTCCAGCCCTTCGACGCGCCGTACACCTACGCCGAGATCCGCGGCACCGCCACCCTCACCACCGAGGGCGCGCGGGAGCTGATCGACGAACTGTCGCGGAAGTACACGGGCAAGGACTACGCGGACTTCAACGCGGACGCCGTGAACGACGGCGAGCGGGTGATCGTACGGATCACCCCGCGCAAGGTGGTCGGCGGCGTCTGACGGACCGGTGCCGGGGCGGGGCCCGGAACGCGGGGGAGTGTCACGCTTCGGCACCGGCATCGGCGGCCGGGGCGTAGGGCACTCCCTGGTTCCGACTACCCTGGTTGCGTGACGATTCGCCTGTACGACACCAGCGCCCGGCAGATTCGCGATTTCATCCCGCTGAAGCCGGGCTGTGTCTCGATCTACCTGTGTGGCGCGACCGTGCAGGCCGCCCCGCACATCGGGCACATCCGGTCGGGACTGAACTTCGACATCATGCGCCGCTGGTTCGCCCACCGCGGCTACGAGGTCACCTTCGTACGCAATGTGACCGACATCGACGACAAGATCATCAAGAAGTCGGCGGAACAGAACCGCCCGTGGTGGTCGATCGGCTACGAGAACGAGGTCGCCTTCAACGCCGCGTACGACGCGCTGGGCTGCCTGCGTCCCACCTATGAGCCGCGCGCCACGGGCCATGTCCCCGAGATGATCGAGATGATGCGTGGCCTGATCGAACGTGGCCACGCCTATGCCGCGGACGGCAACGTCTACTTCGACGTGCGATCGTTCCCCGACTACCTGGAGCTGTCCCGGCACGAGCTGGACAACCTCCGGCAGCCGGAGGGCGAGGGCGAGACCGGCAAGCGCGACCCCCGCGACTTCGCCATGTGGAAGGCGTCCAAGGAGGGCGAGCCCAGCTGGGAGACGCCCTGGGGCCGCGGCCGGCCCGGCTGGCACCTGGAGTGCTCGGCCATGGCCCACAAGTACCTCGGGAGCGCCTTCGACATCCACGGCGGCGGCATCGACCTGATCTTCCCGCACCACGAGAACGAGATCGCCCAGGCCAAGGCGTTCGGCGACGACTTCGCCCGCTACTGGTCGCACAACGGCTGGGTGACCATGAGCGGCGAGAAGATGTCCAAGTCGCTCGGCAACTCCGTGCTCGTCTCGGAGATGGTCAAGCACTGGCGCCCGATCGTGCTGCGCTACTACCTGGGCACCCCGCACTACCGCTCGATGATCGAGTACAGCGAGGAGGCGCTGCGCGAGGCCGAGTCCGCGTTCGCCCGGATCGAGGGCTTCGTCCAGCGGGTCGTCGAGAAGACCGGGATCGTCGAGCCGGCGACCGAGGTGCCGCCCGCCTTCGCCGAGGCGATGGACGACGACCTCGGCGTCCCGCAGGCGCTGGCCGTCGTCCACACCACCGTCCGGCAGGGCAATTCCGCGCTCCAGGCCGACGACAAGGAGTCCGCGGTCGCCCGGCTGGCCGAGGTCCGGGCGATGCTCGGCGTGCTGGGGCTCGACCCGCTCGACGAGCGCTGGTCGGGCGGCGGCACGGACCGCGGCGAGGACCTGCACGGCGTGGTCGACTCCCTGGTCCGCCTCGTGCTCGACCAGCGGCAGGCCGCCCGCACCCGCAAGGACTACGCCACCGCCGACGCCATCCGCGACCAGCTCCAGCAGGCCGGTCTCGCCGTCGAGGACACCCCCAGCGGCCCCCGCTGGTCGCTGGCGTGACCACGCCCGCCCGCTGACCCGTGGCGGCCCGGACCGTGACCCGGACCGCCACACGGGCCGCGACGTAACCTCGGACATGTCCCGACCACCCCGGATTCGTCCTGCCCGGGGGTCCCGGGGGACACTCGTTCCGTACGCGCGTGCCACCGCGCGGCCGCACACCCCGTCCATCCGTACGTCCCCACTCCACGTCGCGAGACGTCGAGAGCAGTGAAGAAACAGGTGACCCATGGCCGGCAACAGCCAGCGCAGGAACCGCCGCACGTCCAACAAGAAGGGCGCGCAGGTCGGCAGCGGCGGCAAGCGGCGCCGGGCACTGGAGGGCAAGGGCCCGACCCCGCCCGCCTCCATGCGCAAGGGACACGCCAAGAACCGCATCGCCAACGCCAAGGCCAAGCAGTCCGCGCGCCGGCCCGCCCCCCGGCGCGGCGGCGCCAAGGGCACGGCCGAGCTGGTCATCGGCCGCAACCCGGTCTTCGAGGCGCTGCGCGACGGGGTGCCCGCGACCAACCTCTACGTCCAGCAGTTCATCGACAACGACGAGCGGGTGCGCGAGGCCCTCCAGCTCGCGGCCGAGCGCGGCAACATCAACCTGATGGAGGCGCCGCGCCCCGAGCTGGACCGCATGACCAACGGCCTCAACCACCAGGGCCTGGTCCTCCAGGTCCCGCCGTACGACTACGCGCACCCCGAGGACCTGGTCACCGCCGCGTTCGACGAGGGCGAGGACCCGCTGATCGTCGCGCTGGACGGCGTCACCGACCCGCGCAACCTCGGCGCCGTCGTCCGCTCCGTCAGCGCCTTCGGCGGCCACGGCGTCGTCGTCCCCGAGCGTCGCGCGGCCGGCATGACGGCCGGCGCGTGGAAGACCTCGGCCGGCACCGCCGCCCGTACGCCGGTCGCCCGCGCCACCAACCTGACCCGCACCCTGGAGGCGTACCAGAAGGCCGGCCTGCTGGTCGTCGGCCTGGCCGCCGACGGGGAGATGGAGCTCCAGGACGTCGAGGCGCTGGACGGCCCGGTCGTCATCGTCGTCGGCAGCGAGGGCAAGGGCCTGTCGCGGCTGGTCGGCGAGACCTGCGACGTACGGGTGCGGATTCCGATGCCGGGCGGCGCGGAGTCGCTGAACGCCGGTGTCGCGGCCGGTGTCGTCCTGTGGGAGGCGGCCCGCCGCCGCAGCTGACCCGGAGAGGCCGGGGCCCGCGCCGGGCCCCGGCACCCACGGGGAATCCCGGCATCCGGGGCGCTTCCCCGCCTTCCCCTCGATTCCGTGGCCATCCGGCGGGTCCCGGACAGCGCGCCGGGGTCAAGGCAGTGTCTTAACCGCTCGTCACTCGGTTAGATGAGCGTGGACACCAGAACACCTCGCAGGCCGACAGGGGGACGCTCGCCGGGCTTCGACGACGTGCCGGGCCTGAACTCGGTCAAGGTGCCGTGCGACCCCGCGCAGGTCATCGTCAACCACGCCAGCTTCCGTGTGAAGCTCGCCAGGCCCATCGTGAGCCGCGCCGCGCTCGCCGCGCGCTTCCCCGTCCTCGGGGGGACGGCCCTCGCCACCAGACGCCGGACACCCGTGGTGTGGAGCGGCCGCACGGGCCCCGACGGCGCGGGCGGGGCCGCCACCCACCTCCTGCGCGCCGTCCGCGAGAGCGGCCACGACGCCGGGGACACCGTCACGACCCAGGTCCTGCCCCGCATCCACCTCGACGACGAGGACACCGCCCCCACCCCCCTCGTCACCACCGCGCCCGAGACCACCCTGCTGCGCGGCGTACGCCCCACGACCGGCGCGTACGACGACCACACCTACGACGCCACACCCCCCGACCTCCCGTACGACGCGTACGGCCCCGACGGCGACGGCACCCCGGACCGCTTCGAGGCCCGCGACGGCCGCGGCGCGAGTGCCGGACGGCGCGGCGGCGTCCGGCACGCCTACTACCCCGGCCGCCGGATGAACCTCGGCGTCGTCCTCCTCCCGCTGCGCATCTTCCTCGGCCTGATCTCCGTCTACGCCGGGATGGGCAAGCTCTGCGACCCCGTCTACTTCGACGGCGGGCAGCGCGGTTCCATGGTCACGTGGATGAAGTCCCTCGACCCGTGGGCGCCGGCCGTCCCGCTGCGCGACTTCGCGGTGGCGCACCCGGTGGGCGCCGGGCTGACCGTCGCCTTCCTCCAGGTCGTGGTCGGTGTGCTGACCATCTGCGGGCTGTGGCAGCGGCTCGCCGCTTCCGTCGGCGCGCTGCTCTCGGCGGCCCTGCTGCTGACCGTCAGCTGGCGCAGCGTCCCGGTGTACGAGGCGCCGGACATCATCTACCTCGCTGCGTGGAGCCCGCTGGTCATCGCGGGGGCGCCGGTGTTCTCGGCGGACGCCCGGCTGGCCGGCGAGGCATGGCGGCGGCTCGGCCCGCGCGTCGAGGTCGGTGAGCTGCGGCGGCGGGTGCTGCGCCGCGGCGCCGTGCTGACCGGGGTGGTCGCGGGGCTGACGCTGCTGGTCGGCGCGCTGCTCGGTGGCGCGGTGCGCTCCTCCACGGTCAGGACGGTGCCCCGGCCCGGGGAGCCGGCGATCAACAACCTGCCCGGTTCGCCGCTGCCCCCGACGCACCAGAGCCCCTCCGGTTCCCCGCGTCCCACCGACACCCTCCCGTCGCGTCAGGCGTCCCCCACCACGGGCGCCTCGCACACCGCGGGCCCCTCGGGCTCCCCCTCCGCCGAGGCCCCCGGCAGCTCCTCCCCCTCCGCGGGCGCCGGCAGCGGCGTCTCCCAGCGGCCCGGCGCGTCCACCAGCGGCACCCCCCACCGCTCCGCCCGCACCCGTACGCCGTCCCCCAGCCATATCGCCCCCACCACGGCCGGCGTCGGCGGCGGCACCCACGGCAGCGCGGAGGCCAGCAGCACCCGCAGCGGCTCCAGCGGCACCGACAACACGGAACCCGACTCCGGAAGCCACGGCGCCCTGGGCGGCCTCCTGGGCTGACCGCACGTCACACCGCCCCCGGTCTCTCCGCCCGCTTCCTTCTCCGGAACGGGTGCGGACGGCCGGGGGCGGTGGTGTCCCGGGGCCCGTCACCCTCCGGCGGCCAGCTCCTTCGCGGCCTCGGCGAGGTCCTTCGCGTTGTCGATGGCGCGCCAGCGGGCGCCGCTCGGCAGCGGCCAGCCCGCCAGTCGGCGCTCACGGGCGAGGCGGGGGAAGAGGGCGCGCTCATGGTCGCCGCGGTCGGGCAGCAGCTCCCGGAAGCCGGGGGAGAAGACATAGACGCCCGCGTTGACGAGATACGGCGACGGGGGCGCCTCGACGAAGTCGAGGACATGCCCGAACGCGTCGGTCTCCACGGCGCCCCACGGAATCCGGGGGCGCACCAGGGCGAGGGTGGCGTCGACGCCGCGTTCCTCGTGGAAGGCGGTCATCTCACGGAGCGGGAACCGCGCCCAGACGTCACCGTTGGCGGCGTACCAGGGCCGGTCGGGGCGGGGCAGGGAGGCCGCCGCGAACTTGAGGCCGCCGCCGCGGCCCAGCGGTTCCGGCTCGACGACGGTCGTGACGCGCAGGGGGAGCCGGGCCCCGGACAGCCACTCCCGCAGCACGTCGGCGAGATGGCCGCAGGAGACCACGGCGTCGGTGACGCCCTCCGCCGCGAGCCAGGCGAGCTGATGGCCGATGATCGGGGTCCCCGTCCCGGGGATCTCGACCATCGGCTTGGGGCGGTCGTCGGTGTACGGGCGGAGCCGGGAGCCCTGGCCACCGGCAAGGATCACGGCCTGCGCGGGGTACGGGTCCATGGGCGTACCCCTACACGGCGGAGATCACTGGGCGGCCGCGACGCCGCCGGCGAACGAGGTGTCGCACACCGGGCGGGAGAACGCCTGGGCGCGGTGCGCGGCACCGTACTTGGCGACCGCGGCGCGGCCGAGGGCGCGCGCGATGGAGGCGCAGTGCCGGGCCAGCGAGGGGTGTTCGGTGGTCGCCTGCTGGAGGTGCGTCAGGGCGACGCCCGGGTCCTGTTCCTGGAGTTCGAGGAGCAGGCGGTCCCGGAGGGCGTCCTGGGGTGCCCGGGAGCCGTCCGCGCCGAAGTCCGCCCCGGAGGACGCGGTGAGCACTTGCGAACCGGGGGACGTCGCCCAGGGCACCCGGGTGACCGCGAGGGTCCCGGAGAGTACGAGGACGACGGGCAGGACGAGGGCGAGAGTTCGGCCGATACGCCGGGCTGCGGAGTTCACGAACGCGATGGTAGCGACGGGTGAGGCGGTGGCGACAATGCGTCACCGCATCGGGCGATACGCGGGACGTTGCCCTGATCGCGACGTTGACGGGCCGGTGACGCGCTTCCCGCCCGGCCGGGGCCGGCAGGCGCCACCACCCGCCGGCCCCGGTCCTGCTCAGTCCGAGAGACGCTCACCCGACGACGTCGAGAAGACATGCGTCTCACCCGGCTTCGGGACGACGTGCAGCACCGATCCCTTCTCCGGGACCTCCCGGCCGTTGACCCGTACGACCAGGTCCTTGACCTCCCCGCCGATCTCCGCGGTCCCGTAGACGTACCCGTCGGCGCCCAGCTCCTCGACGACGTTGACGGTGACGGCCAGACCCGCCGGGGCGTCCGCGGACTCCTTGGACAGCGCGCCGCCGCGCCCGGCGATCTCGAAGTGCTCGGGCCGCACACCGACCGTCACCGTCGTGTCGCCCTTGTCGGCGGCGGACTTGAGCGCGTCACGGCCGACCGGCACCACACTGTTGCCGAACGTGACGCCGCCGTCGGTGATCGGCACCTCGACGAGGTTCATCGCCGGGGAGCCGATGAACCCGGCGACGAAGAGGTTTGCCGGCCGGTCGTACATGTTGCGCGGCGAGTCGACCTGCTGGAGCAGACCGTCCTTGAGCACCGCCACCCGGTCGCCCATCGTCAGCGCCTCGACCTGGTCGTGGGTGACGTAGACCATCGTGATGCCGAGCCGCCGCTGCAACTTCGCGATCTGCGTACGCGTCTGGACCCGCAGCTTCGCGTCCAGGTTGGACAGCGGCTCGTCCATCAGGAAGACCTGCGGCTCCCGCACGATCGCCCGGCCCATCGCCACCCGCTGCCGCTGACCACCGGACAGCGCCTTCGGCTTGCGCCCCAGGTACTCGGTGAGGTCGAGCATCTTGGCGGCGTCCTCGACCTTCTGCCGGATCTCCGCCTTCGGCACACCGGCGATCTTGAGCGCGAAGCCCATGTTGTCGGCGACGGACATGTGGGGGTACAGCGCGTAGTTCTGGAACACCATGGCGATGTCCCGGTCCTTCGGCGGAAGGTGGGTGACATCACGGTCACCGATCCGGATCGCCCCGCTGTCGACGTCCTCCAGCCCCGCGAGCATCCGCAGCGACGTGGACTTCCCGCACCCCGACGGACCCACCAGCACGAGGAACTCCCCGTCCTCGATCGCGATGTCGAGCTTGTCGACAGCGGGCTTCTCGGCCCCCGGGTAGATGCGCGTCGCCTGGTCGTACGTGACCGTAGCCATGATCGTGTGTCCCTTCACCGGCAGGAACGTGCCGGACGATCCGAGTAAAGGAGTGGCCTGGCCCACCCACGCGGGCCGCTCGCGACGCTACCCCCGCCGATGATCAGTGTCAGTAGGTCAAGGGTCACGAAATTATGGCGCCCGACCTCCCGCCCGCCTGGGTACACTTCTCCCGGCACGCCTCCTTAGCTCAGCTGGCCAGAGCACCGCTCTTGTAAAGCGAAGGTCGTCGGTTCGAATCCGACAGGGGGCTCTGCGCATCAAGCCGCTGACCTGGGGTTTCTCCCCAGGGCGGTGTCTTGCCCGGCCTCGGACTCCTGGTCCGGGGCCGTTTGCGTGCGCGGCGGATGAGGCGAGTGGGGATCTTCGGGGCGTTTTCGCGTTCGGGGGCAGGCTTCGTCGTGACGGGGCGGCCGGGTCTGCCGCGAAGCGGCCGGCAGCGAGCGTTGGCGGACGGACGGGCCCACCACGGCCGAACGTGCCACCGCGCGCAGGGACGTGGCGTGCCAGAAGTCGGTGCGGCTGGTGACGGTTTGGGCAACGGCCGAGACCCGTGTCCAGCGCCGTCTGGTCCGGCAGAACTCCGGCGCTCTGGACGAGGCGAAGGCCCTCAAGGACCGCTGGCTGGCGGCCGCCCGCCGCGTCCTGAGCCGCGACGGCGGCTGAGGAGGGCCATGGGGCGCCTCCGATGCCGGTGAGGTGTCCTGATCAGGGACTTCGGCCCCGCTGGACAGAGGCCGGGCGTGCAACGGCATGCGGCCCGGCCGTTCACGCCCCCGGTGCGCCAGCCGTCTCAAGCACCTCCCCCCGCCCCCGCAAGCGCCCCAGCGCGAGGTGCGACGCGGCGGCCAGTCCCGCCAGCCCCAGGCATGTCACCCAGACGGCGGTGGTCCCACCGGTGGCGCGGATGAGTTGGGAGCTGAGAAGCGGTGCGAGGGTGACGGAGGTGCTCCAGATGGAGAGGAACCAGCCTTGGTAGGCGCCCTGGTGGGTGGGTGGGGCGAGGGTGGCGACGAGGGTCATGCAGGTGGGCCAGACGACGATTTCGCCGAGGCTCCACAGGGCGACGGTGGCGGCGTAGCCGGGGACGGTGTGGAAGACGGCGGTGAGGCCCATGCCGGCGCCGGTGAGCAAGGTGGCGGCGGCGAGGGCGTGTTCGGCGCGGAAGCGGCCGGCGAGGCGGGTGAGGGGGAGTTGGAGGACGGCGATGACCAGGCCGTTCATCATCATGGCCGTGCCGTAGGCGGCGGGGGAGAGGCCGTCGGCGGTCATGGTCAGGGGAAGGGCCACCAGGGGTTGCTGGAAGAGGGTGCCCAGGAGCAGGACCGAGGCGAGCAGGACCAGGAAGGGGCGGTCGCGGTGGATGGCACCGGCCCGGTGGGCATCCCGGTCGTGGTGACCGGCGTCGGCCCGGTGGGCATCCCCGTCGCGGTGGTCGGCGTCGGGGCCGCGGTGCGCGGCCGGGAGTGTCGGGCGGGTCTCGGGGACGCCGCGGAGGACGAGGATTCCGGCGATCAGGTTGGCCAGGGCGTTGCCCGCGAAGAGGAGGAGGAAGCCGTGGGCCGCGGCGGCGCCCGCGGTGACGGCGGCGACGGAGAAGCCCAGGTTGGTGGCCCAGTAGAGGAGGGAGTAGGCGCGGGGGCGGTCGTCGGCGGGGACCAGTTCGGCGATGGCGGCGGCGCGGGCGGGGCGGGTGGCGTTGAGGCCCACGCCCACCACCAGGGTGCCCAGCAGCACCAGGGGCCGGGTGTGCGCGGTGCCCAGGACCACCATGCCGACGACGGACAGGGCCTCGCTGGCGAGCAGGACCACGCGGCGGCCGAGGCGGTCCGCGAGCACCCCGCCGAGGAGGGAGGCGATGCCGCTGCCGACGCCGAACACGGTGAGGGTCACGCCGGTGAAGGCCACCGAGTAGCCCAGCACGCTGTTGAGGTAGATCGTCAGGAACGGCACCACGAAGCCGCCCGCCGAGGTGACGAGCGTGCCGCTCCACAGCCACCAGTACGGGCGCGGCAGCCCGCCCAGATGGGACCGCAGGGACGTGGTGAGGCGGGAGGTGACGTGCGTGCTCAGCGCTCCTGCTCCTCGTACTCGACGTGCAGGGTGCGGGCGAGGTGGTCGCGGAACGCGGCGGCCTCGGCGTCCGACGCGTGGTGGGAGAGGATGTTCGCCGCGTAGCCGGACCAGTCGGGGTAGGGGCGGAGCACCGTGCCGGGTTTCGCGGTGCGGATGACGTAGTCCACCCGGGGGTCGTGCTCGATCTCGCCGAGGCCGCGGACGCGGACGAACCGTCCGCCGTGACCGAGCGGCACCAGGTAGGACGCGGCGTGGCCGGCGGGTTCCGGGGGCGTGCTCCAGCAGTCCGGTTCCCGGCCGAGGTGGAGGCGCAGCGCCTCGGCGGCCAGGTCGATGCCGCTGCTCGCGTGGACGAGGTGGTGCATGGCGCCGCCGCCGCCGATGCGCGCGCCCATCTCCAGCAGGACGGGGCGCACCCCGCCGACCAGGCGCAGTTCGGTGTGGGTGGTGGCGGTGTCGATGCCGAAGGCGCGGTGGGCGCCGGTCACCTCCGCCTCGACGGCGGCGAGCACCTCGGCGGGCAGTTGTGCCGGGGCCCGCAGGGTGGTCTCCTCGAAGTAGGGGCCGGTCAGTTCGCCCTTCCAACCGATGGCGCAGACCCGTACCCGGCCGTCGTGGACCAGCGACTCGGCGGAGATCTCCGGCCCGTCCAGGTACTCCTCGACGAGCACCCCGGCCTCCCCGGCGGGCCGGTCCGCCTGCCGCAGATGCGTGGCGACGAGGTCCCAGGTGCGGGCGACGGCCGCTTCCAGGCGGTCCTTGTCGTCGACGCGGATCACGCCGAGGCTGGAGTAGCCGTTCGCCGGTTTGACCACCACCGGGAAGCGCAGCGGCAGCGCGTCGCCCCAGTCCTCGGGGCGGTCCACGGCGACGAAGCCGGGTGTCGCCAGGCCCGCCTCGTGCAGCAGCCGGCGCATCCGGCGCTTGTCGCGGACGACGGCGGCCGCTTCCTCGTTGAGGCCGGTCAGGCCCAGGGTCCGGGCGGCGCGGGCGACGAAGGGGACGACCTTCTCGTTGCCCGCCATGATCCCGTCGAAGGGCCGGTCCCGGTGGCGGGCGGCCAGCGCGGCAAGGGCGGCCTCCGGGGCCCCGTCGAGGTCCAGGGGCAGGACCTCGGTGACGGCTTCGGCGCGCCGGGCGGACGCGGTGGTGTCGTCGCCCCGGGGGACGAGCACCAGGTCGATCCCGGCCCGTCCGGCCGCCTCGAACACCCAGGGGAAGGTGGAGAGCTGGCCGACGAGGACGAGTGTGGGGCGCTGGGGCATGGCGTCTCCGGGGTGCGGTCGTACGGGAGGGGCTGCCGCCGGACTCCCGTGCGCCCGGCGGCGTCGGGGCCCGCCGGCCCGGGGTCGGCGAAGGGGCGCGGCGGCCTGCCGGGAAGCCCCCGGTCAGGCTGCCGCGCCGTCCTTGGCGTGCGCTTGCAGAACCGTTTGACGTTCCGTGCGCCCGGTCAGCGCACCTCGCCGTCCGGGCCGGTGCGGGCGAGTACGGAGCGCAGTCCGTCGGCGAGTGCGTCGGCGTCCTCGCGGGTGAGGACCAGCGGTGGGTTGACGATCAGGGCGTACGGGTTGGTGCGCACCAGGATGCCGGCCTGTTCGCGCAGGGCATCGGCGACGGCGAGGGTGCCGTTCGGCAGCGGGCGGCGGTGCTCGCGGTCGGACACCAGCTCCACCGCCAGCATCAGACCGAGCTGCCGGATCTCCCCGACGACCGGCAGGTCGGTGAGTTCGGTCAGGCGCCGTCCCAGGTGGGCGCCGATCTCGGTGGCGCGGGCGAGCAGTCCCTCGCGTTCGATGATGTCGAGGTTGGCGAGGGCCACGGCGCAGGCCGTGGGGTGCCCGGTGTAGGTGTAGCCGACGGGGAAGCCGTGGTCGCCGGTGACCTCGGCGGCGACCTCCTCGGTCGTCAGGACGGCGCCGTGCGGGATGTACCCGGAGGTGAGGCCCTTGGCGGTGACCATGATGTCGGGGACCACACCGAAGTGGTCGGCGGCGAACCAGTGCCCGGTACGGCCGTACGCCGTGACCACCTCGTCGGAGATCAGCAGGATGCCGTAGGAGCGCAGCAGTTCGGCGACCCGGGGCCAGTAGTCGCCGGGCGGGACGACGGCGCCGCCCCCGCCCATCACCGGCTCGCCGATCATGGCGGCGATCCGCTCGGGCCCGATCCGCTCGATGGCCTCGCGCAGCTCGGCCAGGCAGAAGTCGGTGACATCGGCGCCGGAGAACAGCTCCCGGCGGAAGGGGTGGGGCGGGGTGAGGAAGTGGACGTCGGGGAGGGAGGGGCCGAAGCCGTCGTGGTAGACGGGGAAGCCGGAGACGCCGCCGCTGCCGTAGCCGATGCCGTGGTAGGCCATCCGGCGGGAGAGGACCCAGGTACGGCCCGGCTCGCCGCGGCGGTGGTGGTAGAGGCGGGCCATCCGCAGGGCGATCTCGTTGCCCTCGGCGCCGCCGCTGGTGAAGTACACCCGGCGCAGCGGCTCGGGGCTCAGCGCGGTGAGCCGGGCGGCCAGTTCCACCGCGCGGTCGTTGCTGAGGGGGCCCCAGGTGTGGAAGTAGTCCAGGCGGGTCATCTGCTCGGCCGCCGCCCGCGCCAGCTCCTGGCGCCCGTGGCCCACCTGGGTCACCCCCAGGACGGCCGACGCGTCCAGGTACTCCCGGCCCTCGGCGTCCCGGACGCGGCAGCCGGAACCGGAGACCAGCACGGTCCGGTCGGCGCGGTGCGCGGGCAGCGTGGGGTGGATGAGCGTGGCGCGGTCCGTGGCGGCGAGCCCGGTACCGGGCGCGGTCGGCGGGACGGAGGGTGCTGAGGTCAAGGCGGGCTCCTTCGGGACG